>JACRDR010000180.1 GCA_016212845.1 Elusimicrobiota bacterium | reverse complement strand
AGCGCTGGTTGGCGGGCTCGGTAGGCTGCACCACCGCGAGCATCGTGCGGGCCATCTTCACGCCCTTTTCGTGGTAGGCGTCGCCCGCGTCGACGGCGAAGGTCAACGAAGACTCGGTCTTCGCGCCGGGCCACTTCTTGCGCTTCTCGTACACGATGCCTTCGGCGGGCACCCCGAGGATGACCCGCGAGATCGCGTAGAAAGTCTTGTAGAGGGCCGGATCGACGAGCATCGTGATGTGGTCGGCGACCATGTTGAAGCGGGGGCGGTTCATGTGGAGAGCTCCTTCGTCCAGCTCAGCGGATAGGCGGCGTCGCGCACGCGCCACCCGGCCTCCGTGACTTCCAGGCTTTCGAAGAACGTGTCGAGCATCACCGCGAGGCGGTGGTTCATCTTGCCGCGGCCCTTGAGGGAGCGGAGCGCCGCCTTGCCCTGCGGGCTGTGCGGGACCGAGGCGGGATGAAACGTCATCGAGCCCGGCCGGATCACGCCTTCCCGGGCGCCGTAGCTGGCGTTCGCGAAGAACATGCACTCGTCGCTGTCGACGTTGGAATGGGCGTAGGGCGCGGGCACGTCCTTGGGATCCCAGCCTTCCATCTGCGGCACGAACGAGCAGATCGAGAATCCGTTGTACGGCGCGCTGCCGCTCTGAAACGTCTGGTGCGCGGGCGGCGCGGTGTGGATCGACCGGGCGATCCCGTGGTGGCTCAGGATGTCGAACGCGAACGGGAAGAGCGCGCCCTCCCAGCCGGCGAGGTCGAACGGATGATGGCCGATCGTCAGCCGCGTCACGCGGCCCCCCGCGTGCTTCACGTCGACGAAGAAGCGTCCGGCGCGGTCGACCGGCGGCTTGAATGCAGGGGAGACGATCTCGGTCTCGACGACGGGGGCCATCAGCGTCGCCTGCCCCGCGCGGTTGAGGTGGTGCGGCGCGAAATCGATCGGCATCGTCGACTCGACGAGCAAAAACCAGCAGGGCCCGTTCACGTCGAGCCGGTAGGTCGTGCCCTTCGGCACGACGAGGTAGTGGTTCTTGCGGAATTTCACGTCGCCGTACTCGGAGCGGAGCGTCCCCCGCCCTTCCTGGACGAACCAGAGCTCGTGCTTGTCGCCGTTGCGGAAGAAGACGTCCTTCGGCATGGAGCCGCTCGTGCGCGAGACCGAGACGACGGTGTTCGGCCCGAAGACGAGCGCGGTGCGTGCGCGCATCGCGTCGGGGCCCGCGTTCACGCGATCGGTCTGCAGATGATAGGGCTGCAGCGGCGGCGCCTCCTTGGGCGCGCGCGGCGTGAGGTCGTAGCCCGCGGCGACGGGCGGCGCGATCTGCTCGGTCGGATAGCCGCGGAGGTGGATCTTGCGGCTGTGCGGGCCGGAGAACCCGTACGTGCCGTGAATCTCTTCGAGCGTGAAGCGGCCTTTGACGCGGTGCTCGGTGTGGGGTACCGGGGGAACGGAGCCGCGGGTGAGGATCATCCCCTTAAGCGGCCGGGGTCGCGGCGTTTTCCGGCATGTACAGGATGCGGTGGCAGGACTCGCAGGTCTGCAGCTTCGCGGCCTTGACCACCTCGACGACGACCTGCGGCGGGAGCGCGATGCGGCAGCCGCCGCATAGGTTCTTCAAAACGGGGGCGAGCGCGGCGCCGCCGGGCTTGCGCTTGCGCAGGTAATCGTAGTGCTTCATCACGTCTTCGGGAATCGTGGGGACGAGGGCCTCGCGCTTCTGGCGCTCGACGTTCTGCTTGGCCTCGAAGTTTTGCTTGTCCTTCTCGAAGGCCGCGATCTCCTCGCGGTCTTTTCCTTCCTCGGCCTTGAGCTCCGCGGAGATCGCCTTCTCTTCCTTGGCGACGATCTCGGAGTCGTCCATCAGGGTGAGGATCTCGGTCTCGAGGTCGCTGATGGCCGCCTTCGCGGCCTCGATCTCCGTCTGGAGGGCGCGGAAAGCGTCGTTCGTCTTGACGGTGTTGAGCTGGCCGGAGTGCTTCTTGATGTCCGCTTCCTTCGCGGTCACCTGCGCTTCCTTCTCCTTCTTCTTCATCCCGATGGCGCCGGCGCGGGCTTTGGTGTCGTGAAGGCGGGACTTGCGGCCCTCGATGCGGGCGTTGATCTCGGCGATCGCCTTCGGGACCTTGTCGATCTCGGCCTGGAGGGCGTCGATCGCCTTGTCTTGGTCCTGCAGTCGAACCAGCTGTCGAGCGGCTTCTTTGCTCAGCGGCATCGGTGGGAGTGTACTAAATTAGCGGGACGCGAGCGCGGCGCGGGCGGCGTCTTCGGTAAGGGAACCGCCTACCTCGCGTACGACACCCGAGGCGTCCACGAGGATGCTGCGCGGCGTGGGGCCGTGGCCGAGCTTCAGCGTGTAGCGGTCGGCGAGCCAGATCGCGTCCGCCGGGAAGCCGTGCTTTTTCGCGAACGCCTTCGCCTCGGAGGCCGAGGCTCCCGCTTCCTCGGCCTTGGTGCTGAGCACGGTAATGAACCGGGCGCCCTCGATGCGCTTCATCCACGCTCCCTGGCCGCTCGCCTGCTGCTGGGTGCCGGGGCAGCTCGTCGCGCCGAAGGTGAGCCACACGGGCTTCCCCTTGAGCTGCTTCAGGTCGACCGGGCGGCCGTCGAGCGTCTCGCCCTGCAGCTCCGGGGCGGCTTTCCCGACGAGGTCGTCCTTCCAGTACGCGAAGGCGCGCTCCTTGCCGGCGGCCTCGGCGGCGGCCATCGCGTTGCCGGTCTTGGCGTAGAAGCCGAGCAGCATTTTCGCGGGATCGAAATTCGGGTCGGAGGGCTTGTCCGGGGCTTTCGACTTGTACTCGGCGGGACGCTTGCCGTCGATCACGTCGAGCTGCTCCTGCGCGTAGCAGTAGGGACCGCAGAGCTTTGCCGCTTTCGCGAACCAGATTCGGGCCTCGGCCTTGTCCTTATCGACGAAATTCCCGTTGTTGTAAAGCGAGCCGAGATCCGACATCGCCTGCATGTCGCCGGTCTCGGCCGCCTTCTTGAGCCAGTCGAGCCCGTCGCGGCTGGCGGGCATGCCCAGGCCGTTGAGCACGAGGAACGCGAGTTCGCGCATCGCCGGCACGTGCTTTTTTTCCGCCGCCTCGTGCAGCCACGCGGCGGCGGCCTCGTGGCTCTCCGGCGCGCAGTCGCGGCCGTGGCGGTAGAGGCGTCCGAGCTGATACATCGCTTCGACGCTTCCTTCCCTCGCCGCGCGTCCCATCCAGTAGAGCCCGCTCGGGCCGTCGCGCTTGACGATCACCCCGTTGCAGAGATACGCGCCGAGCTTGAGCCGGTCCTCGGGCTTGCCGTTTTGCGCCCCGTCTTCGATCTTCTTCCACCTCTCCGGAAAGTCGGGGGCGCCGATCACCGAGCCCTGGCCGAGGAGCATCCACTGCCCGAGCCCGGTGTCCGCGTCCTTGCCGGCCACGGCCTTCTCGGGCTCCTTCCAGCCGAACGCCGCGGGTCGCTCCGCCGCTCCCGGCAGGGACGTTTTCGGATAGACCGCCGGGCGGTTGGGCGCCTCGCGCGAGCCCGTGGGCCGCGGCGCTTTGAACGCGAGCGCGTTCTTTCCGCTCTGCCAGAGGCTCTCCTCGCTCATGTAGGCGGCCGCTCCGGTGAGGAGTCCGTTCCACAGCACGAGCGCGGCGGCGAACTTGCGGGAGCGGTCCGTGCCGAGGTTGGTGAAGGCGAGGCGAACCGGCACGCCGACGCAAAGGAGGAACATGCCGAAGCCCCAGGCGCCGAGCGCGGGCCCGGCGCCGATGTGTCCGGAGAGCCATTGGAGCGGGACGAGGAACCGGCCGGTGAGGACGAGAGAGAAGGCGGCGGCGAGGGCGAGACCGAGTAAGGCGGTGAGAGCCACTAGGGGATCATCACGCCGCTGCCTTCCTTCGGCACGAAGACCTCGAAGGGGCGTTTGGACTCGTCGCGCGCCTGAATCGCCTGCTTCTCGATCTCGTTGAGGCGCCAGTCGGGGTACGCGGCGGCGAGATGAAACAACGCGACGCGGCGCACCGCGGCCTTCGCCGCGACCCGGAGCACGGCGGGCCAGGCCGAGTAGCCGGAGCCCTTCGCGCGCGCGTAGTCCTGCGGAATGAAGTGGGCGTTGTGGATCAGGAGGTCGGCGGATGCCGCGAAGCGCACGAGCTTTTGCTCGTAGTCGCTGAACTGAACCTGGGCGGAGTCGTCGACCTCGCTGTCGGGGCAGTAGACGATCTTGCGGCCGTCGATCTCGATCGCGAACGCGAGCGTCGTCGTCGGGTGCTGGGCGTAGAGCACGTCGAGCTTCACCTGCGGCCCTAGCGCGTAGGCTTGCTCGTAGAGATACGACGGCTGGAGCGTCGCCTGCGCCTGGGGCAGGCACTGCTGCAGGAGCTTCTGCAGGTCGAGCTGGGGGTCCTCGGGGCCGCCGACCTTGAGCGTCAGTCCCGGCACGGAGGCGAGCGGAAACTGCTGCAGCCCCTGGATGTGGTCGACGTGATAGTGGGTCAGAAGCAGGCCGATTTCCTTCGGGTGCCCTTCCTTCTTAAGGTACTCGCAAGCGGCCGGCAGGCCGGTGCCGGCGTCGAGGATCAGGCACGCCCCGCTGGCCGACTGCAGCGTCACGCAGCTCGTGCGCATGCCGTAGGTCGAGGCCTCCATCGGCTTGTCCGGATAGCCGCGGACCCCCCAAAACATCGCCCGCACGGCCGGCTCCACGGGCTTGGCCTTGGCGGGCGCTCCCCCCATCTGCTGGACGAGCTGCTGGAGCCGGTCCACCTGGTAGGGCTTCTCGATGAAGGCGTCGGCGCCCGCCTGCTCGGCGCGAGGGCGCTCGACCTGCGCGGGCTTGGCCGAGGCGATCAGGATCTTGATGGCCTTGGTCGCGGGGTCGGCCTTGAGCCGCCGGCAGAGGCTCAGGCCGTCCATGCCGGGCATCATGATGTCGAGGACGATGAGCTTCGGCGCCGCCTCTTTCGCGAGGTCGAGGGCGCGCTTGCCGTCCAGATAGCGCTTGCAGGAATAGCCGAGATGGCGGATCAGCGTTTCCGCCAGCGACCCCATCTCGGGGTCGTCTTCGAAGATCAGGACGTCGGCCGAAAGCGGCATGCGGGCGATAGTCTATATGGAAGACCTCGTTCGCGCAATGGGGGGCTACTTCCCCGCGTTTTCGGGGACCGGCGGGGGCTTCGGGGCGGTTTGGCGAACGAGGCCCTCGGCCTCGGTCCAGTCTTTCCGGATCTCGGCGGTGGAGGGCACCCACTTGGCGAACTTCACCAGGTCGGCGTGGTCGAAGACGTCGCGGCAGCGCGCCAGGAGCGGGCGGTCGAGCTCGGACTCGCGCAGGTGGCGCATGAGGTCGCCCGTGGTGAGCACGGCGGCGTCGACGCCGAAGCGGGCCTGAAAGTAGCGCCGCAGGATGTCGGTCAGCCGGATGTAGAACTCCTTCACCGGGACCTCGGACTGGAAGAGGGCGTTGAGCTCGTCGAGCGCGCGCTCGTGAGGCAGCCGGTGGTCGACGACCGGCGCCGGCCTCCCCCCCGGACCCTCGACTTTCCGGTTCTTCCACCACCACCACGCGCCCGCGGCGGCCGCGGCGAGCAGGAGCAAAAGCGGCCAGAGCGCCGGGCCGATCGGACCGCGGATGTCGCGGATGTCCTGGTCCGGCTTCACGTCGGGCGGGCCGACGGACTCGAAGCGCACCGGGGAGAGGCGCACCGGCTGCGCCGCGCCGTCGGCCCCGAGGGCGAGCCAGCCTTTCTCGGGAAGCGAGACCAAGCCGAGCTCGAAGGCCGCGACGACGACTTTCACCGCGCCCTTGTCCTGCTTGACGCCCAAGACGGTGACCGGGCCGCTGCTGCCGGCCGGCGGCTCGAAGAGAAGGCTCGCGCCGTCCGGCAGGGAGACGGTTCCCTCGAGCTCGACGGGCGTGCCGATGACGACGGACGTCGCCGGCGGCTTGAGCTCGAGCGCGGGCTCGGCCCAGGCGAGGCCGGCGAGCAGCGCGAGGATCCCGATCACCGGCGCCTCTTGGCGCGCTCGTGGAAGAAGCGCACGATCGGGTCGACGTAAGGCTCGTCGGTCCGGAGCCGGATCGCCGAGATGCCCGCCGAAGCCAGGGTCTGTTCGAGGCGGCCGCGGCGGATCGCGGCCTTCTCCTCGAGCGCTCGCCGCGCCCAGCCGGAGTACGCGTTGACGAGCAGCCGCTCCGACGTCTCGGGGTCCTCCAGTTCGAGCCAGGCTCCGAGCTCGGGCAGCTCGACCTCGCGCTTGTCCTCGACGAGGATCGGCACGACGTCGTGCTTGCGCGCGGTGCGGCGAAGGGTCTTCTCGTAGCCTTCGTCCTGGAAGTCGGAGAGTAGGAACACGATGCTGCGGCGGCGCAGCAGCCGGTTGAGCGTGTCGAGGCACGGGCCGATCCGCGTGCCCTTCTTGGCCGGCCGGAAGGCGAGCAGGTCGCGGATCGGCGCGAGGACGTGGCGCCGTCCCTTCTTCGGCGGGATGAAGAGCTCCGCCTCCTCGGTGAAGAGGAAGAGCCCGACCTTGTCGTTGTTGCGCATCGCCGCGAACGCGAGGATCGCTCCGATTTCGGCGGCGACCTCCTGCTTGAGCTTCGGGCCGGAGCCGAAGAACTGGGAGCCCGACATGTCGCACGCCAGCACCGCGGTGAGCTCGCGCTCCTCCTGGTAGCGGCGCACGTGCGGGCGGCCGCTTCGAGCGGTGACGTTCCAATCCAGCGTGCGGATGTCGTCGCCGGGCGAGTATTCGCGCACCTCCGCGAACTCCATGCCGCGCCCCTTGAAGACGCTGAGATACTGGCCGCCGAAAGTCTCGGTGACGAGCTTGCCCGTCCGGATCTCGATCCGGCGCACCTGGGCGAGTATCTCCTTCGCGATCACGGGACTTCGACGGTCTCGAAGATCGTCCGCACCACGTCCTCGGACGTGACGTTCTCCGCCTCGGCCTCGTAGCTGACGAGGATGCGGTGGCGGAGCACGTCCATGCCGATGTGCTTGACGTCCTCGGGCGTCACGTAGCCGCGGCCGTTGAGGAAGGCGAGCGCCTTCGCGGCCAGCGTGAGGAAGATCGT
>JACRDR010000014.1 GCA_016212845.1 Elusimicrobiota bacterium | reverse complement strand
GCCGGCCTCGCGCGCATCCCGAAGGCGTCGCTGACGTTCATGCACAACCGCTATCTGGGCGACATCAATTACCAGTACGCCGCCTATGCCCAGCGCATCAACGACATGGCGGTCATCGGCGGCTCCTTCCGCTACATGGACGCGGGCTCGATCCCGTCGACCGACATCAACGGCAACACCGCCGGCTACTTCCATCCGCAGAACTTCGTCTGGGACTTCGGGTGGGGGCAGTACATCACCGACTTGAGCGACGCGGACACCGACGTGACGATGGGCGCGGTCGCCCGCTACGCGCACAGCGACCTCGTCGAGCACGGCGACATCTTCGCCGGCGACCTCGGCATGCAGACGCACCATTTCTCGGCATTTTTGCCCTGGCGCTTCGGCGCGGCCGTGCAGAACTTCGGCCGCGGCCCGAAGTACGACGAGAAGCGCGAGCGGCTTCCGGTGCGGGGGAAGTTCGGCGCGGCGATCGAGCCCTGCAAATTCTGGGTCGTGTCCATGGACGGCACGCTCGGCGTCGCCCACGAGCCCAGCGTGGCGCTCGGCACCGAGGTGACGCTCGACACCGGCGACGTCGCCAAGGCCTTTCTCCGGGCGGGCATCGACACGCTCGCGCTGACCCACGGCCTCGACGGCTTCCGCGCCGCCAGCTTCGGCCTCGGCATCAAGACGCTCCAATTCAGCTTCGACTACGCCTTCAGCGCCTTCGGGGACCTCGGCAACGTCCACCGCTTTTCGATCAGCTTCAATTTCCCGCAAAAAGGCGGGGCGAAAAGGTATAGGGAGAGATAGATGAGCGACCTTCCGCCGCCCTTCGGGCCGTTCGACGCTCCTCCGCCCTTCGATCCCTCGGGCAATCCGTTCCAGCCGGCCGACCCCTTCAAGTCGTCGGCGGGACGCCCCTTCGAGCAGGGCGCCTTCGAACTCCCCGGCTCCTCCGGCGCCGCTCCGGCTCCGCCCGCGCCGCCGCTGCCGCCCGGCGCCCCGGCGCCGCCGCCGCCCGAGCTTCAGCAGAAGCGCGAGCAGGGCGAGACCCCGCTTTCCGAATACCTGTGGCGCCGGCTCGAGTCCCTCGAGCAGGAGCTCCAGGGCGCCCAGCGGCAGGCGCTGGAATCCCAGAGCCTCCTCAAGAACCAGGAGGAGCTCAAGACCCAAGTCGAGACGCAGCTTCGCCTGATCTCGGAGCAGGTTCGCCGGGAAAAGGCCGAGAAGGACATCGAGTCCGAGAAGTCCAAGGCCCACGGCCGCGTCGACGCGCTCGAGAAGCGCCTCGACGAGATGCACCAGACCTGGGCGCAGCTCCTGCGCGAGGCGATCGGCTCCCGCGAGGGCTCCAACGAGCAGTTCATCCAGGAGATGCGCAACCTCCGCTCGGACGTGGGCTCGCTGCAGCAGCAGTTCGGGCAGATGCCCCAGATCTCGCCGCAGATCGAGCAGCTCAAGGCCGCGATCCCCGGCGGACTCGCGCGGTGGGAAGAAGACGCCCGCCGCCTCGAGCTCTCCGTCTCCTCCCGCCTGACCGAGATCGAACGCCGCATGGGCGAGGAAATGGAGCGCCAGCGCGACCGGGTCGCGGACCTCATGCGCGAGCGCGCCGCCGTCGAGCAGGCGATCGGCGAGCAGCGCACCCAGCTCCACCAGGAGTTCATGAAGGAGCGCGTCTCGCTCCTCAACCAGTTTCAGCAGCAGTCCGGGCACCTCGAAGAGGCGCTCGAGCGCCTCCTCGGCGCCCGGGACGGCGAGGCCAACCACGTCCGCCAACTGGGCGAGATGATCAATAGCGTCGAGCGCATCCTGCGCGAGCCGCCGCACGCCAAAGACGAGGTCGTCCGCGAGCTCGACAAGGAAAAGCGCGAGCTCATGAACACCCTGAAGGAGCGCGCCGCGCAGTTCCACGCCTTCACGACCGAGCGCCGGGAAGTCGAACGGTCGCTCGGCGAGAGCCTGCTCAAGTTCCAGCGGGAGCTCGACGAGGCCCGGGCCCATCACGTGAAGCTCGAGAGCCGCATCGCCGAGCTCCAGATGCAGGTCCAGCAGGCCGACGCCCGGGCGCAGATCGCCCGCCAGGAGTGCGACTCGAAGGACCAGCGCTTCGCGCTGCTCGCTCAGGAGCGCGACGACCTGTCGCGCGCCCTCATGAACGAGGCCGGCAAGGTCCGCGACCATCTCGGGCGCGTCGCCGAAGCCGACGAGGCTTGGTCCCACCGCGTGGAGCACTCCACGAGGTCCGCCGCCGAGGAAAAGCAGAAGCGGATCGAGACCGAGGCGGAACTCGCGGACTTGAAGGCCCGCGTGCAAAGCTTGAGCGACCACCTCGCGCGCGCCCTCCAAGAGAAGGACCAGGTCCTCCATTCCTCCAGCGCCTGGCAGCAGGAGAAGGAGAACCTGATGGCGACCCTCAAGAAGAAAGACGAGATGATCTCCATGCTCTCGTCGACCTTCAAGAACCTCCTCAAGAAGTGATCCGAGCCCTCCTGATCCTGGGAATCGGGACCGGCATCTTTCTTCTGATCGCCTACCCGAAGTTCAAGGACCTCGAGCGCTATGTCGTGGAGGGGACCGCCAAAGGCAATCTCGGCGTTCTCAGGCAGAACGTGGAAGCTCATCGCACAAACACCGGCCGCCTGCCGGAAAAGCTCGGTCCCGCGGGGACTCTCTGGGATACCAAGATTTATTCCGTGCCGCACCCGCCCACTAGCGCGGTCGTCGCAGGCTCGACCGCTTCGGCACGCGACACCGGGGGGTACGGCTACGACAGCGCTGCCGGAGTCGTTTTCATCGACTGTACCCACACTGACTCCCGTGGGTCCGCCTGGACGTCCTACTAAACGACTAACGGCACCCTTCGATGCGGCGGCCTCCGCCGATCTTCGTTCGTCGGGTACGCGATGCCGCGCCGCGGGCGCGGCTCGCTCGACTCTCGGCCGCCGCCCGAACGAACGGCGGCGGCCTCCGAGACGCCCCGACGAACGAAGATCGGCTCCGGCCTGGTTGGAAGCCTAGGAACGATCGGCCCTGCGATTGGGAGGAGCACCAGACTCATTACGTTTCGAATCGAACCTTCGATGCGATTCCTTTTATGTCCCAGAGTATGTAGCGCCCGCTCCGGAGCCGGTTTAGGGGCAGTGAGCGAAGCCGCGGCGGGT
>JACRDR010000184.1 GCA_016212845.1 Elusimicrobiota bacterium | reverse complement strand
GTCGGTGTCGACCGCGCCGGCGAGGATCTTCTTCGAGGTCACCGCGCCGTCGTTGAGCACGCCGGTATCCACGGCGCCGAGGGAGAGCTTCGTCGTGTCGACGGCCGCCCGCGCGAGCACGTCGGTGTCCACCGCGCCGTGAGCGAGCTTCGGCGTGTCGATCGAGCCCGCGGCCAGGGCCGCGCCCGTCACCGCGCCGGCGGCGAGCTTATTGATCGTCACCGAGCCCGAACCGAGGGCGTTCGTGTCGACGGCGCCCGCCAGGATCTTGTTCACCGTCACGGAGCCGGAGCCCAGCGCGTCGGTGTCGACCGCGCCGGCGAGGATCTTCTTCGAAGTCACCGCGCTGTCGTTGAGCACTCCGGTGTCGACCGCGCCGAGGGAGAGCTTGGTGGTGTCCACCGCCGCCCGCGCCAGGACGTCGGTGTCCACCGAGCCGTGGGACAGCTTCGGGGTGTCGATCGAGCCCACCTGCACGACTAGGTCCGAATACGCCCCGCCGTTCTCGGACACCTTGAAGCGATTGCTGGCCGCGTCGAAGTAAATCGCACCCGCCCCCGAGCTCGAGGTCGGCGGCAGCGGCGCCGTGATTCCCGTCCAGGTAGCCGAACTTGCGTTCACGCGCAGCGGCCCTGCGACATCCAGCCGATATGCGGGAGCGACGGTGCCGATGCCGACGTCACCGAGCGCCGTAATTCTCATGCGCTCCGTCGAGGCGTTGCCTGTTTGAAAGCGCAGAGCCATCGCCTCCCATCCGCCCGCGTTGTAAAACTGGGTCAACGCCACGCCGCCGAAGTCGGCCGTGGCCTTGAAGCTTGTTGCATAAAAAGTGTCGACCACGGACAGGGTAGCGGAGAGATCTCCGCCCTGAACGCTGAGAAGGTTGGTAGGTCCTCCTTGGGGACTATCGATCACGACGACGCCCCCGGCGGAGGACATGAGCCCGCCGGTAACCTTCGACAGACCGGCGGGATCTCTAAGCAAGGCGGCGCTCGTCACGCCGTCGAGGGCGATTTTGGCCGTCTCCACCGCGCCGTCCAGCAGATGCGCCTTGCCGATCGAGAGGAGCGCCACCTTCTCGCTGTTGACCGCGCCTTTGAGAATCTTTTCCGAATCGACCGCCGCGCGGACGATCTTCTCGCTGTCGACGGACAATGCGGCAAGCTTGGCCGAGTCGATGGAAAGGTTCGCGAGCGCGGCGGCCGATACCGCGTTGGGAGCGAGCTTCGCGGCGGTCACCGAGGCATTGAGCAGCGCCGACGTGGTAACGGCGTCGACGGCGAGCTTGGCGGTCTCCACCGCGCCGTCGAGCAGGTGGGCTTTACCGATGGACAGCAGGGCCACCTTTTCGCTGTTCACCGCGCCCTTGAGCAGCTTCTCGGAGTCCACGGACGCGCGCGCGATCTTCTCGCTGTCGACCGACAGGTTGCCGAGCTTATTCGAGTTCACGGCGCCATTGAGGATCGCGAACGCGGTGATCGCGTCGGGAGCGAGCTTGCCGGTGTCGACCGCGCCGGCCGCGAGGCCCGCGGACGCGGAGCAGATCCAGGTCCCCGCCGCGTTGTCCCACCGGATGACCTCGCCGTCGGCGCAGCCGTTGCGCGCGATCTTTTTGAACGTGACCGCGTCGTCGGCCAGCTTCGCGGTCTGCACGGCCGCGTTGATCAGGCGAGTGGTCGTGACGGCGTCGACCGCGAGCGCGGCGGTGTCGATCGCGGACGCGAGGACGCGCGCGGCGGTGGACGAGAACACGGCGTACGGCGAGGCGGTCAGCTGCTCGCGCGGAAGCAAGGTCTGGCCCGCGACGTGGAGCTCCAGGTACCAATTGCCGGTGGTCAGATCGACCGCGGCGGGGACGGTGAACGTGCTGCGGAACAGGCCGTTGACGACGCTGACCTGCTGGGGGTTGGTGGTCGTGCAAGCCCCGCCGGTCGCCGCGTCGCACAGGAGGATTTCCACGGCTTGCGGGGTGTTCACGGGCACCCCGTTGAGCTTCACCCGGCCTTGGTAGGTCAGGAGGGCCGGAGCCGCGGCCCATATTCCCGGCGATATCGCGGCGAGCAGGAGCTCGCCGACCAGGAAGATTCTCAAGACTTGGTTGAGGCGCTTCATTTCGGACCTCCGACGTTGGTAGTAGCCTGCGGCTTCGACTGAGGCTGCGCCGTGACCGCGCCCCCTTTGCCGAACCGCATGCTGATGCTGAAGCGATGAGCCGACCCCAGCTCACCGTACGGCGTGATCGAATAATCGAGCCCGCCCAGCTTCGAGCGGAAGCCCACGCCCATGAACATCCCATAAAACTCGCTGAGGCCCGAGGCCGCCGAGCCCAACGCCTTGCCGACCGCCGCCTCTTTCTGGGCGGAGGATTGCGTCCGGTAGCCCGCCCGAAGCGTGAACGGGCCGAAGCCGAGATACTCGAAGCTCAACCGCATCACCGGCGCGCCGTCGCGCGGCATGTCGAGCTGCGCGTTGAGCGCGTGCGGGAAGCGCTTGGTGAGGCCGTAGGTGACGCCCGCGCGCAGAACGGTCGGCAGGGGGTAGGCCTCCTCGACGAACTTCACCGAGGTCCCGAGGTTCATGATGCCGAGGCCGACCGAGAAAGGCCGGCTCTCGAAGCGGTGGAGGAAGCCCAAGTCCATCGCGTAGGCGGAAGCCGAGCGCTCGCCGATCTGCTGGCGGATGAGGCGACCGGTGACGCCGAGGCCGAAGCCCCCGAACTTGCGGCCGTGCGACACGGACAGCGACAGGTCCGAGGCGCCGAAAGTGCCCTCGGGCGCGGCGGTCTCCGAGGTGCGGCGCTCGATGCCCTTCACGCCCACCTGCGTCAAGTGCACGGCGTAGGGCCGCTTGAGCAGGCCGAACTGCGTCACGCGGATGTCCTGCAGGTAGAGCGAGTGGGCGACGACCGCCTCGTAAGGCCGGTTGTCCGAGAGGACGGGCGCGTTGAAGGCGAGGCCGGCGGGGTTGTAGTAGACCGTCGAGACGTCGTCGGCGATGCCCATGACCGCCTCGCCCAAGCCGGTCACGCGCGCGCCGAAGCCGAGATTCAAGAAGCTCGCCGCCGAGGTTCCCGGGCCCGCTCCGTACGCGTGCGCGCGCGCAAAAAAAAGAGCGGCCGCGAGCAGGAGGCTCGCGGTCCGCGTCATCATCCTTAATAGTGCCGGGGAATGCACGACGCTATTAAGGTTGGAGCCCAGTTGCGAAGAAGGTGTTAACGGGGTACGAAGAATGCAGTGAATTTATGACGAAAAAGGCGATTTAAACGCGTTTTTCGCCTTATTTCACCACCGCCAGCTTCTTGACGATCTTGGCGGTCTGCTGATCGCTTCCCCCCTTCACCTTCACCATGAAGACGTAGACCCCCGACGCGACCGGCTCGCCCTGGCCGTTGCGCAAGTCCCACGGCGCGTGGTAGAGGCCGGGCGCGGTCGTGGTCATCTCCGAACCGGAGATCTCGCGCACGAGGCTGCCCGCGAGATCGAAGACGAGCACCTGGGCCTCGAGCGGCGAAAGCGGCGTCTCGAAGCGGAAGGTCGTCTGCGCCTTGGCGGGGTTCGGGAACGCGAAGACGGAGGCCTCCGGCAGCGGGTTGTAGACGAACCCGACCTCTTTCAGCTCGCCCTCGCCCAGCTCGACGTCGACGAGCTCCGTGTACGTGACGCCGTTGAAGGCGCGCACGCCGTACTTGCCGGGAAGCAGGTTCGGGATCGTCCAGCGGCCGAGCGGATTTACGCCGACCTCGACGGCGCGGCGGCCGTTGGTGAAGAGCTCGACCTTGGCGTCGTCGTAATTCGCCGAGCCGTCCCGAGGCCGGAACGCGGGCGCGGCGTTCGCGCCGCGTCCCGACGACGCGACGGTGAGCGCCCCGAGGGTGCCGGTCAACGACGACAGCGTGTAGTTCAGGTTGAGCACGAACTCCACGTTCGAGGTGCCCTGTTGGATGTTGTCCTGCCAAACCGAGCTCGTGATCCCGTCGGCGCTCCAGCTCGCCTCGACTCGGAAGGTGCCGGCGGGAACGGCGCCGAGCGTGAAGCTCCCGAGGCCGTCGCCGAGCGTGAACGTGCTCGAGATGACGCCGCCGTTCGAGTCGTAGCAGGTCAACTGAACCGCGGTGATGCCCTCGCTCGACGTCTTCACGACGTGGCCGCCGATCTGGTTGGCGAGCGGAGGACCGGCCTGCATCGTCGCCGCGTTGCCCAGCGGCGACCAGTTGCCCGCGTCGTCGGCGATCCACACGTGCAGGAAGTACGTGGAGCCCGCGACCAGGTTCGAGACTTCGAGTCCGCGCCGGCCGCCGGCGGTCACGTTCGCGGTCGCCACGAAGAGCTGGGCGGCGGAGGTGCTGAACGTAATCGCCGAATCCGTCGAGTAGCCGACCGCGTATTGACCGAAGAGGATATCTCCGCTGATTCCGTCGTCGCCGGGCGAGGTCCAGGCCAACTGGACGCGGCCGTGCGCCGTCGTCGACGAGCCCTTGAGGTCGGTGATCGCCGACGGAGAGGCGTTGTCGGTGAACGTGAACGTCGCGCCCGCCGCGAAGAAATTGCCCGAGTTGGGCGGCGCGGCCTGGTCGACGCCGCGCGCCGCCACGAAGTAGCTGGTCTGGCTGCTCAAGAAAGACTTCAGGCGCGGCGTGGCGGTGATCGTCCAGTTCGTCGTACCCGTCGCCACGCTCGACACCGCGATGTTGGTCCAGCTCTCGTTGATCCAGTTCCACCAGAACCCGTCCGTGTTCCGGCGGAGCTGGACCTCGATGGCGGAGAGCCCCGCGGTCGCGTCGACGGCGGTGCCCGCCAGCGTCGTGATCGACGTAACGGCGCCCGTCGGACCCGTGGCCACGGCGACGGGCGGCGACGAGTCGAACGTGAACGTGTTCGTGGAGTATTGCCCCGAGAAGTTCGCCAGCGTGTCGCTCGCGCGGGCGACGACCTGATACGTCGTGGCGTCGGTCCACGGGTTCGGGATGAAGAGCTGCCAATTCACGGTGCCGGAAGCCGCGTGGAACTGCTGGGTGACGCTGCCGAACGTCGCGCCGTTCCAGTAGTTGCCCGCCGGCGGGTTGATCTGGATCGAGACGCCGACGGCGGCCACGCCCGCCCAGTCGTTCGCGGTGCCGGTGATCAGGGTCAGCGTCGACAACACCGTACCGTTGCCCGGCGCGGTGATGCGCACCGTCGGACCGGCGGTGTCCTTGCGGACGTAGAAGGCGTCGATCGCCGTCGTCGTGGCGCCCGCGACGTCCCAAGCGCGCACCGACACGTAGCTCGTCACGTCGGAAGGCAGCGCGTTGAAGGACACCGGCCAGTCGGTGGCGTACGACGTGACCCCCGGGCCCAAGGCCGCGATGCTCGTCCATCCGACCGCGGAGGCGTCGCCGGAGGACGGGCGCGTGCTGACGCTGTACTCGAAGGCGGCCACGCGGCTGGCCATGTCGAAGACGTTCAAGTCGTAAAGCGTGCCCGCGACCTTGCGGAAAGCCGCGTCGCCGGCGACGGAATTCGTGAAACTCGGCGCCGTCGTGTCCTTGAGGACGTAGAATGCGTTGTCGAGCGTCGTCGCGTCGCCGTTGCCGTCGAAGGCGCGAATGCTGATGTAGTTCGTCGTGCCTTCCCACAGCGCGTTGAACACGGCGGCGGGCAGCGCCCAGTCGGCCGTGTAGGCGTCGGCGCCGATCGCGGTCACCACGTCGGTGAACGCCGTGATGTCGCCTCCGAGCTGCGCGGTGGCGGCCTTCACCTGGAATTTCGTCAGATGCGAGCCGCCGATGTCCGAGAAGTCCACGTTGTAGAGCGTTCCCCCGGCGCGCCGCCAAGCGCCGTCGCCCGCCTGAAGGTTCGTGATCGTCGGCGACGTCACGTCGACGGTATTGAACGGGAACGCGGAGGCCAGCTTCGAAGCCGGGGCGCCGCCCGACGAGATCGCGACGACGTAGCGGTAGTACGTCGCGTTCGTCGCCAGGCCGCTTTCGATGTAGCTCAGCGTACCGCCGGCGCCCGCCGACGCGGGCAGCGAGCCGCTGCCCACGACGAGCGAGAACGGCCCCGTCGAGAACTGCGAGCCGTAGAGCGCGAAGCCGAGCTCACCCGCCGAGTTGTCGGTGAACGTCCATTGGATCTGCGACGCGGAGACCGCCGTTCCCGCCAGCCCCGACGGAGGCCGGGCGCGAGCGGTCACGCCCGCGGTCCATTCGGCGAACTTCAGGTCGCCTCTCGTCGAGTCGTAGTACGCCGCGTAAACGTTGCCGCTGCCGTCGATCGCGAGCGACGACTCCCGGCCCACGTCGCCGTCGAGATCGATCGTTCCGCTCGCGGCGGCGCGCGCGTAGCGCAGTCCCTTGGCCGACGGGTCGTAGAACGAGACGAACGGACGGCCCGCGCCGTCGAGCGCCAGGCCTCCCGCCGCACCCGCCTGGCCCAGCTGAGGCACGGAGCCGACGAAGCCCGCGCCCTTGAGCGAACCGCTCGACACGCGCAAGGCCGGCACTGCGGGGTCCGGATAGACGGCGAGCACCTGGTCGCGCCCGTCGATCGCCACCAGCGTCGTGCTGGCGGCGCGTATCGCGGTCCCGTCGACGGCCAAGAGATCGAAGCCGGAAGCGGTCCGCGTCGCGGCGCCGATCGTCTGGCTGGTGTCGTCGGAGTAGACGATCACGGGCACCTGGGCCGCGGTCAGCGCGATGCCCGAGACACGGCCCACCGTGCCGGCGGCGGCCACCGCGGCGGTGTCCCACGCCACGCCGGTCCAGCGCGCGTAGCGCAGATCTCCCGCGCCCACCTCATAATAGGAAAGGTGCGCCCGGCCCTCGCCGTCGAGCGTAAGGCCGCCGACCCGGAAGTCCCCCGCCTCGACGATGGACGTCGTCCACGCGCCGTTGAAGCGCGCGACCTTCAGCCGGTTGACGCCCGCGTCGCGGTAGGCGATCTGCGGGTTGCCGTCGTTGTCGACGGCGATCGCCGCGTCCCCGGCCACCACGCCGGGATCCGGGAATTGAACCGCCGCCCACGTCCCGCCGCTCCGTTTGAGATAGCGCAGGTCGCCCGCCGCGCCGCGGTAGACGAGGTGAAGGCCGCCGAAGCGGTCCGCGGCCAAGGACGGCGAAAGTCCCGCGTCGCCCGAGGCGCCGTCGAGCCGCGTGAACGCGAAAGGAGAGACGAAGACGGTCGTGGTGTCGGACTGCACGGAGGTGTTCCCCGCCTCGTCGCGCGTCCACACGCGCAGCGTGACGGTGCTCTCCTGCGGCAGGCCCGTCAGCGTCGCCGACACGCGGGCACCGGCCGCGACCGGGCCCGTCGAGACGACGAGCTGGGCGGAACCGGGGCTCCAGGCCGTCAGCGCCTGCGGCGCCGCGCTCCACTGCACGAAGAACTTGCTGCCGACCGCGAGGTCGCCCGACGTCCCGTCGTCGCCCGCCGCGATCCACGACAGCGTCACCGCGTTCGGAGCGCCCGCCGGGAAGGCGGCGAGGCCGGTGGAGATCGCGGGCGCGGTCGCGTCGACGCCGGTCCGAGTCGAGACGACGAGGTCGAAGACGCTGGGGACCCCGTTGCCGGTGAGCGAGCGGACTCGGGCGTAGAACGTGGCCGCGCTCGGCAGGCCGG
>JACRDR010000181.1 GCA_016212845.1 Elusimicrobiota bacterium | reverse complement strand
TCTGCGCGACGAAGATCATGCGCTGGCGCGCGAGCACCGCGCAGGCGAGCGTCAGCTCGATGGAGGGCTCGGGCGAGAGGCTCAGCCGCTCGTAGGCGAGGGCGCTGCCGCCGGAGGGGCCGAGTTCTTTTAAGCTCGCGCGAAACCACGCGCCGGAGGCGTCGCGCACGGTGAAGGCTTCCTTCACGTTCACGTCGCGGCGGGTCAGCCGGGCGGCGAAGGCGGCGTCGAAGGTAAAGACCTGGTCGAGCGCGACGCCCGAGGCTTCGAGGGCGGAGTCGCCCGCGGCGTCGTAGCGGCCCGCCGGCTTGGAAGCGGGCGGGGGCGGAGGGCCGCCGACGCGCTTTTTTACGAAGAGCTTTCCGCGGAAGGGTGGTCGGGGCATCGGGATGATCCTACCTTATGACGAAACGCTCGTGTAGCGCGAGAGCGCGTCGCGCCAGAACCAGAGGCTGAAGGAGAGGGACGCCGCCGCGACGCCCAGCGCGTAGACGCCTTCCGCGGGGGACAGGAGGCCGAGGAGCGCCTTCGCCGGAAAAGACGTCATCACGCCGATGGGCAAAAACACCGTCAGCACGATCTTCAGCGCGCCGCCGTAGATGTCGACCGGGAAGCGTCCGAGGAACATGAGCTCGCGGTAAATCCAAATCGTGTTCTCGAGCTCCTGCGTGCGGACCGCCAGGGCCGCCACGATGATGTGCACCGCGAGCGCGATGAGCACGCCGTTGAGCACGAGCAGGCAGTAGCCGGCGATCTCCGCGAGGCCGATCCCCGGGAGCTTGGTCCACGTCGCGGCCAGCAGCGCCAGCACCGGCACGAGCGTCACGAGGTCGAGGAAGTCGACGGTCGAGGCCGCGAGCCGGATCAGCGGCGGGCACGGCTGGATGAGGTAGTAGTCGAGGTCGCCGTCCTGCACGGCGCGCCGCGCGCCGTAGATGCCGCGGAAGAAGACCTGCGCGGTGATGTCGACCACGTTGTAGGTGAGGAAGAACAGGACGGTTTCGGCCAGCGTGTAGCCGGCGAGGCTCTTCGTGTGCGAGAAGATCGCGACGATGTAGGCGAAGAAGAAGAACAGGCGGATGAGTTTGCCGGCGAGGAAGCCGAAGGAGCCGATCCCGTAGGAGAGCTGGGCGCCGAAGCTCATGACCGCCATCCGCGTCCAGATGCGGAGGAACTTGGCGATCATCCGCCCTCGGCCGCGTACACGGCTAGACCCCGGCGCCAGATCACCTGCGTGCCCGCCCACGCGGCCGCGAGCCAGCCGAGCTCGATCGCGAGCAGCCGGAACGCCTCGGGCCCCGAAACTCGCTCGAGGTAGATGTTGATCGGGAAGAAGACGAGATACGGGAAGGGCGTCGCGCGAAGCAGTTCCTGAAGCATCCGCGGCAGCACGTCGATCGGGAAGAAGCTGCCCGCCGCGAAGTTGAGGAAAAGCTCGAAGCAAAAAAGCGGCCCGCCGGACTCCGACGTCCAGAACGCGAGGCAGGAGACGAGGAATTCAAGAAAGAAGAAGAGCAGCGAGGACGCCGCCACCGCGACGGCAAAGAGCGTCCAGGTCTCGGCCCGGGCCGGGACGTACACGGGCGCGTGGAACAGCGCGACGAGCACCACGAGCTCGAGCAAGGCGGAGGCGAGGTGGATCGTTTTCTGCGCGAGGTCCAGGGACAGCGAATAACCCTGATAGCTGAGCGGGCGCAGGAGGTAGCTCGAGATCCGTCCGTGCGCGATCTCCTGCACGAGCTCCCAGCCGCGGCCGGTGAATACGAAGGAGCGCATCACGTTCATCAGCAGGACGTAGGTCAGCATCTGCGAGCGGCTGTAGCCGAGGAACTCGTCCTTGCCCTGCAGGATCGCCTCCCAGAAGTAATAGAGGGCGAGGATCGCGGCGAGGCCTCCGACGCGGTCCATCACGAGCGTCGCCCGGCGCTGCAGCACGTTCTGCAGGCTCAACCCGAAGACGTAGAGGTATTTCCTCACGTCTCTCCGCTGGCGAAGATCCGGCGCACGACGTCTTGGATCGGAGTCTCGTCGATGGTGAGGTCGCTCACCGGAAACTTGGAGAGGAGCTTGGCCGCCCGGGCGGAGACCTCGGCGCGCGGCACCTCCACCACGGCGCGCAGCTCGGAGGACTCCGTCACCCGGCCGACCGGCTCGAGGTCGGCCGCGGAGACGGCTTCGCGGAAGTCCACGCGGATGACCTTCAGCGGCGCGTACTTCTCCACGACCTGGCGCAGGGGGCCGTCGTAGAGCAGCTTGCCGTGGTCGATGATCAGGATTCGGCGGCACAGCTCGACGACGTCCTCCATGTTGTGGCTGGTGAGGAGCACCGTCGCGTTGTTGCGCTTGTTGTAGTCGAGGATGAACAGGCGCAGGCGCTTCTGCATCACGACGTCGAGGCCGAGCGTCGGCTCGTCGAGCAGGAGGAGCTTCGGCTTGTGCAGGATCGCCGCCGCGAGCTCGGCCTTCATGCGCTGGCCCAGCGAGAGCTTCTTGACCGGCACCGAGAGGCAGTCGGAGAGGTCGAGGAGGTCGACGAGCTCGTCTAAGTTCCGGCGGTACTCCGCCTCGGGGATCTCGTAGATCTCTTGGTTGAGACGGAACGTCTCCTGCGCCGGGATCTCCCACCAGAGCTGGGAGCGGTAGCCCATCACGAGCGAAAAGCGCTTCTGGAATTCGGCTTCTCGCCGCCACGGGACGTGGCCGAGCACCGACGCGCGGCCTTCGGTCGGGTGCAGCAGGCCCGAGAGCATCTTGAGCGTGGTCGTCTTGCCCGCGCCGTTGGCGCCGAGGAAGCCGACGAGCTCGCCCTCCTCGATCGAAAATGAGACCTCGGAGACGGCGGTCGTATTTCGGAAGCGTCGGTGGAACAGCGCCTTGACCGACCCCCAAAGCCCCTCGTCCTTTTCCGGGACGCGGAACGTCTTGGAAAGTTTCTCAACTTCGATCGCCGCCATTCCTCCGATTCTACGATTTCGGTAGGATGCACGGGATGGCGGCCGGCCTTTGGCTCGTCGTGGCGCTCGCGGCGTCGGCGCAGGACTACCGCGACTATCTCTGCAAGGAGATCCAGAAGCCGTTCTTCCGCGTGACCGGGAAGAACGGCGGAGTCGCGACCGTGCGCATGGCCCGCCGCCTCGCCCACGACATCTCCTTCGACGTCCCGAAGCCGCCCAAGACCAAGCGCGTGCTGGTGGCCGGCGAGTCGGTCGCCGAAAAGCTTTGGAGCGCCGACCACGACGCGCTCACCGAGGCGGGCGCGAAGGCCTGGCCCGGCTGGCGCGTCGAGGACTTGAACGCGGGGATGACCGCCTACAACAGCCGCCGGATCGCGGGCGTCCTCGAGGAAGGGCTCGAGTTCGACCTCGACGGCGCGGTCGTTCTGAGCGGCAACAACGAGCACGACGCCCTCGAGCTGTGCCCGAGCGTCTGGGACGGCCTCGAGCGCCAGTTCATGCGCAGCAAGCTTTACCGCACGCTGGCCTCGGCGAAGCGGACGCCCGAAGAGCACGCGCGCGAGCCGGCGCTCGAAGAACCGGCGAGCCT
>JACRDR010000004.1 GCA_016212845.1 Elusimicrobiota bacterium | reverse complement strand
TTTCTTGTCTTTTTTGCCCATCTCCCCCCCTAGAAAAAGAAGGTCAAACGGCCGGCCGGTAAAAGGTAGCCGATCCGGAAGGAAGGATCGAAGAGATTATGGTAGCGGAGCTCGATCCCCGCGCTGAAACCCTCGCGAAACCAGAAGTCCAAGGCGCTGCCGAAATTCACCCCGAAGTTCGCGGAGGAATACGCGCCGTAGAGCATCTGCGCCCCGTTCAGCTTCATCCCTTTCGAGGTGGTCCCCGTAAGAGTGAAGGTTCCCTGGTTCCAGGTCGTGTAGTAGAGCCCCGCGCCGAATGAGGCGGTGTGGCGCAGGCGGAAACTCCCGCGGCGGCCGAATACCTTGCCCAATCGGAGGTACGGCGTGATGTGGAAGACCTTTACCTTCACATCCGAGGTGAAGTCGAGGTAATCCTTCTGTCCGTCGCCGTCCACGTCTCCCGCGTGGCGTCCCGAGGTCCTTCCCTGGAGCGGATGCCCGAATTGATGCCCTATTTCGAGTCCGTCCCACAGGACGGAGTTCTCTTGACGTTCCAGAGAGAGTTGGAAGGCGGGAGAGCCTTTCTTAGACGGTCCGTCCGGGCCTTCTGGAGAGGCATACGCCGCGTCGTAGTTGAGCGCCCAGACGGGCCCGTCGGTGTCCTCAGGCGGACGCTCGAAGTTCCAAGTGCCGATCTGGGCGCGCGCCGTCGAGGCTCCGAGGGCGGCGGCGAGCAGCGCCGCGGCGCTCAAGGTCTTTTTCCTCGTCATCCGCCGGTCATCTTATTAAATCCGCGCCGGGCGAGGGCCGCGAGCGCGGCGAGGGAGAGCAGGAGCCCGAGCAGAAACGAACCGGGGCGGTATGCGAACGCGACGCGATGTTTCCCCCCGTCTACGCGCACCTGCGAGAATCCCTCGAGCGCCGGCTCGATGGTCTGTTCCTCTCCGTCGACGTACGCGCGCCAGCCCGGATAATAAGGCTCGGGAAGGAATACTCGTCCCTCCGACGGCGCCTCCCCCTCCGCCTCGAAGCGGTCCTCACGGGGCCTGCGGAACGTCCAAGAACGGCCCACGGGCTCGCCGGCGCGCTCCAAGGGGCCGGAGAGCCTCCCCGCGTCGCTTTCGGCGAGCCAGCGCGCTCTGGCGGCGTTTCCGGGGGTTTCATAGAGGTGCCACAGGACGGTGTCTTTTTCCAGCAGGCGTCCCGGAAGCATCGCGGCGGGATGGCCCACCCGCTGCGGCGGCAGGGCGTCCTTGGTCAGCAGCCAGCGGCAGCCGAGCCAGGCGAGCATGTCCGCAAGCGCCCGGCTTTGCGCGCCGTCTCTCACCGTCCGCACCGCGGCGTCGACCCCCGAGGGGACGAGCGGCTCGTAGCTTCCCGAGGCGGCCTCGAGGTGGTACGGCAGATTCGAGAGCCCGAACAACTTCCCTTTGTAGGTCCGGTACACGACGTCCTTGAAGGTCTCGAAGCGCGGATCGTTCGAGGCGCGCGCGACCTGCGGCCACAGCTCGGTCTCCGGCTGCAGGAAGTACCGGTCTCCGCGCAGCAGGGCCGCGAGGGGACCCCGCTCGGTCCAGTAGGAGGAAGTCTCGAGCGGATGAAAGCTCCAGCCGGAAGCCGCGAGCTCGAGCGTCATCGCCGCCAGCCACAGCGCGGCCGCGGCGCGCCTGGACTTCAGCGCCCCCAAGCCGAGCGCGACGAGCGCGGGCGCCACGGTCAGCACGAGGTACATGATGCTCGCGGGCCCGCGCAGCTGCTTCAGATACGGCGCGTGCGTCCACAGCCACGCCGAGACCGGGTGATTGCCGCCGAGGCTCGCGAAGAGAACGCCGACGACGAACAGCGCCGCCGCGGCGCCGGCAAGCGGCCTTTTCCCCGCGAGCGCGGCCAGGCCGAGCAGCGCCGCGGCCGCGCCGAAGACTCCGAGGTAGGCGCTCGCGAGGTGCGAGTAGCGCGCGCCGCCGGGGTCGAGCGCGTGCTCGCGTCCCGCGGGCACGACGAAGGTGAACGTGGTCGTCACGTTCTCGTACGTCCACGCGACGCGGTTGGTCTCGGGCGCGGCGCCGCGGCTCTCCACCCGGTTCGTCAGCGCGGGATGGATGACGGACAAGAGGTCGGGCCAGTCCGCCGACTGCGTCATCCGCGCCTCGGCCGAGATGGTTCGTCCCTGCGCGCGTCCTGACCGGCCCGCGAGCTCCGCGCCGGGCAGGACGACGAACGCCGCGACCGCGAGCCCCGCCGCCATGCCGAGCGCGGAGCGCGCGGCGTCTTTTGCGGTCCCGCCGAAGACGAGCTGCCACAGCAGCGCCGCGCCGAACCACGCCGACCACAGTGGCGGGTAGCCGCACAAGAAGGCGATGCCCGCCGACAACGCGAGCAGCGCCGGACGTCCGGCGAAAAGCAGAAACGAACTCCCCCCCGCGAGGGTCGCGAGCAGGTGCGGGAACTGCATCTGCGAGACCGCCGTCCCCCCGGCCGCCATGAGCAGCGCCCCGCCGGCCGCCGGGCCGGGACGGGCGCCGAGGCGGCGCAGCTGGAGATAGGTAAAGAGCGAACCGAGCCAAAATACGAGCAGGAAATACGGCGTCAGCGCGCGCCCGAAAGGAAAGATCGAAAACAGCGGCGCGAGCGGCTCGAAGAGGCCCGTCTGCATGTTGCCGGCGAACGGAAGGCCGCTGTAGTCGGACGGGTCCCACATCGGAAGGCGGCGCTTCTTCGCGAGCTCAGCGCCGAGCACGCGCCAGGGATGGCTGACGTGCGTGAGGTCGTTGAGGAAGAAGACCCGGCCGGTCAAGAGCGACGGCGACAGCAAGGCGAGCGGGACGAGGAACAGCGCTCCCAGCGCCGCCCCGTCGCGCCGGCCGATCGTCATCGACCCGCGGGCTCCGCGACGCAGAACAGCTCGCGCCCGAGGATCCAGCTCAGCGGCGGCCACCAGAAGAGGCGATGCCAAAACGCGCGCCACGCGCCCGCGGGCTTGAGCGGAAAATCCGGAGGCAGCTCGGCGTAGAGCGCGCGAAGCTCGAGCTTGTAGTTCGGCCGCACCTCGACCCGCGACGTCCAGCCGGACCGGGCCAAGAATCGCGAGAGGTTTCCCGGCGAGTGCTCGTTGACGTGCAGAGCCTCGTCCTCGTCGCTCTTGGGCGGCGACGGCTCGCGGAGCCCGAGCAGCCGCGCCAGACGCAGCCGCAACCGGTACGTCCACCGCTTGTAGTACCACGTGTTCGTGCAGGTGTGGATGACGACCTTGCCGCCGGGGCGGAGCACGCGCGCGAGCTCGGCGAAGCACTTCTCCAATTCCCAGTCGTGGAGATGGTCGATGACGCCGATGAAGAATACGCGGTCGAAGGAGGCGTCGGCGAACGGAAGCGCTTTCGCGTCGCAGCAGGCGACGGGACAGCCGGACACCTTCGCGGCGAATTTCAGCGCCGGAGGCGCGTAGTCGGTGCCCACGCCGGAGGCGCCCGCCTCCCGCGCGTGATGGAGGAGCTCCCCGCGGCCGCAGCCGAGGTCGAGCACGCGCATGCCATTCGCCAAGCCCGCGCGCCGGAGCGAGTAGGCCTGCACGGGTTTGAGGACGCGCGCGCCGTAGAGCTCGAAGAACTCCGCTCCGCCGCAGCGGCCGAGGAAGTAGTCCTCGGTGTAGCGCTCGGCGGGGACGGCGGGCTCAGCGCTCATGTCGCACGAGATCCGCGTACGTCTCGCGGGCGCGCACCACGCGCCAGCGCGAGCCGGCGACGAGGACCTCGGGCGGCCGCGGCCGGGAGTTGTACTGCGAGGCCATCGAGAAGCCGTAGGCGCCGGTCTTGAGCACGGCGAGCAGCTCGCCCGCGGGAAGCCACGGCAGCCGGCGCGCGCCCGCGAGCACGTCGCCCGTCTCGCAGACGGGGCCGACGACGTCGCAGACGACCTCGGGCGCGCCGGTGCGGCGCGCGGCCACGACCGGATGGTAGGCGTCGTAGAGCGCGGGGCGCAGGAGATCGTTCATCGCGGCGTCGACGACCATAAAGCGCGTAGAGCCGGTCTTCTTGCGGTAG
>JACRDR010000175.1 GCA_016212845.1 Elusimicrobiota bacterium | reverse complement strand
GGCGATCGGGCGGATCCCCGCGCGGCCGAGCGCGCTGGCCAGTTCCGCGTAGCGCTCGAGGACGGCCTCGTCGAACACCCCGGGCCTGGGTTCGACGCGGGACCACTCGACGGAGAAGCGATAGGTGTTGAGGCGGAGCTCCCGGAGGCAGCGGATGTCGTCGCGCCACTGCTTCCAGGAGTTGGCCGCAATTCCCGAGCGCTCCCAGCCCTTCTTGACCTCCCAGTCCCAAAAGGCCGAGTTCCGGTTGTCGCCTTCGATCTGATAGGCGGAGGTGGACGCGCCCCACCAGAAGTCGTTAGGGAATCTCACTCTTTTCGTATAATGGCACAATGCAAGAGACGAGAAAAGTCGTGATCGTGGGCTCCGGCGCGGCCGGCTACACCGCCGGGATCTACGCCGCCCGGGCGAACCTCTCGCCCATCCTCTTCGGCGGCGTGAGCATGGGCGGGCAGCTCATGATCACCTCCGACGTCGAGAACTTCCCCGGCTTCGCCGAGCCCGTCATGGGCCCCGAGCTGATGGAGCGCATGATGAAGCAGTGCAAGCGCCTCGGCGTCGAGATCGTCGCCGAGAACGTCGCCAAGATCGATTTCTCCAAGCGTCCCTTCCGCGTCGAGACCACCGAAGGCAAGGTCGCGTTCGCCGAGACGCTCATCCTCGCGACCGGCGCCAAGGCGAAGCTGCTCGACATCGAGTCCGAGAAGAGGCTCATGGGCCACGGCGTCAGCGCCTGCGCGACGTGCGACGGCTTCTTTTTCAAGGGCAAGGAGCTCTTCGTGGTCGGCGGCGGCGACACCGCGATGGAGGAGGCGACATTCCTCACGAAGTTCGCCTCGAAGGTCACGGTCGTGCACCGCCGCGACTCGCTGCGCGCCTCCAAGATCATGCAGGACCGCGCGCAAAGGAACCCGAAGATCCACTGGATCTGGAACGCGACCGTCGTCGAGGTGCTCGGCAAGGAGATGGTGGAAGGCGTGCGCCTGCAGGACGTGAACACGGGCAAGACGACCGACCACAAGACGCAGGGGCTCTTCGTCGCGATCGGCCACGATCCGGCGAGCCAGCTCGTCCGCGGACAGCTGGAGCTCGACGCCGCCGGCTACGTGAAGACCGACGGACACACGCGCACCTCGGTCCCCGGAGTCTTCGCCGCGGGCGACGTCATGGACCCGCACTACCGCCAGGCGATCACCGCCGCGGGCGCGGGCTGCATGGCGGCGCTGGAAGCGGAGCGCTTCCTCGCCGCGCACGAAACGGTCGCGGCTTAAGCTCCCCGGACTTTCCGGACGCCGAGCTTCAGCAGCTCGAGAGCGGTGTCGCCCGCGCCCCATTCCTTGAGGTCGCGGCCGAACATTCCGCGCAGGCACGGGTCGTTCTCGTCGGTCAGCCAGAGGATGTGCACCGACGGCTCGAAGCCGAAGACCCATGGGTCGGGATAGCGGATCTGCGGGTTCGAGTAGGGCACCCGCCGCAGCGTCCGCCACTGCCAGGCCAGCTGAAACAGCGACAGCGGCTTTCCGGTCACGCTGACGTAGAGCGGCGCGTCCCAGAGCGCCTTGAGGGCGGGGGAGAGCACCTCGAAGGTCTCGATCATCGTCAGCTCCAGGCGGCGGATCGCGGCGCGCCGGAGCCACTCCGCCAGGAGCGACTCGCGCCGGACCTTCTCCAGGGTGCCGGCGAGCGGCCGCACTCCGGCGGCGAACGCCATGCGCAGGCGCACCGCGAGCGGCAGCCCGGTGAGCGCGCTCACGCCGAGCGAGTCGCGGGTCTGCGCCGCGGAGACCTTCGACTGCTCCTCGCACATGCGGAAGAGCAGCTCGTCGGCGTGCCGGCTGACGATCGTCTCGATGTGCGAAACGACGCCGTCGTCGACGACCTGGCCGTGGGAGGCGTCGAGGTTGAACCGGTCGTCGTCGACGTGGGCGGAAAACGATAGCGCGGACTCGAGCGGCTTCGTGCCGACTCGGATCCCCTGGCGGTAGAGGTGCAGCTGCACGGGCTTGCCGTACTCCTTGGCGACCAGCAGGTGCCGCGCGCCGTCCTCCTCGAACCGGACGGACGGCCAGTCGCCGAGGTCCGCCGTCGGCACCGCCTTGCCGTCGATGAGGAGCGGGATCTTGAGCATGCCCGCCGCGGCGCGCAGGCGGCCGATCGCGCCGTCCGCGTTCGCGGCGCCGGCGGACAGCCCCACCGCCGCCATCAAGGACTCGGGCCACTTCACCTCGATCTCGGTCCGGGCCTCCCGGGCGGAGGCGTGAAAAGGCGAGAGCGTCTCCGGCTGCTCGAGCGAATAGACCGAAAGGCGATGGCGCTCGAGGGCGGCGCCGGAGGTCACGGTCACCGAGGCCGGCTGAAGGCGGAGCGCGGCCAGGAGGCCGACCGCCAGATGCCGCCAGCGCTCGCCGTCCGGCTCGTCGCCGAAGAGCGCGGCGTAGGGCTCCTTGAGCCGGGCCGCGTCGAAAGGCTTCCCGTCGAAGCTCAGAACGACGCCCTCGCCGGCGGCCTGCGCCCAAATCGTCGTCGCCCCCGAAAGCACGGCGCAGCGCGCCCAGGGCAGGAGGAACGCCTTCGGGTCCTGGAACTGGTAGTCGCGCAGCCGCTGGAGCGCGCGCGTCCGGTCGACGAGGAAGGTGCCGCTTTGGACGAGCTCCGGCTCGGACGGGCGCTTCTCGGCGTCGGGCATCGGCCCTACCCGAGGACCCCGAGGGGGCGCAGCTCGCGGCTCAGACGCTGCTGCGCCTCGACGAAAAGCCGCCAGGCCGAAGACAGGCGTTCCGCCTGCGCCGCGTCGATCTTGGGCGCGAATAGGCGGCCTTTCGGCTCGGGGACCTTGAAGTCGAGACCCGCGCCGCCGGCCGCCATCAGCGCCGCGCCGAGCGCGGTCGCCTCGCGCTCGTCGAGCGCTTGGATCGGGAGCTGGAGCAGGTCGGATTGGAACTGGAGGAGGTGCCTCACGCGCGAGAGACCGCCCGAGGCTTTCAGGCGGCCGACGGGCAGGCCGGCGGCGCGGCAGGCGCCGACGATGTCGCCGAGCATGAAGCCGAGGCCCTCGGCGACCGCGCGCACGAGGTCCTCTCTCCGCGTCTTCGACGACAGGCCGAAGAACGAGGTAGGCGTCTGATAGTCCCATCGAGGCGCGCCGAGGCCGCCGATCGCGGGCAAGGCGAGCACGCGCTCGCGCGACTTCGCGCAAGCCGCGTCGACGTCTTCGATCGAGTCGAGCGCGCCGAGATTGTCTTTCAGCCAATGAAAAGACGTGCCCGCCGCGTGGACCGTGCCCTCGAGGAAGTACTCCGCCGCGCGGCCCGAGCGCTGCCACGCCACGGAGGTGAGGAGCCCGGGCACGCGGTGCTGCGCCGCGCCGGTGTGGAGGAGAAAGAAGGCGCCGGTCCCGTAGTTGAGCACGCCCGAGCCCGGCTCGCCGCCGCCGAGCGCCGCCGCGGCGGCCTGCTGGTCGCCGAGCAGCGCGCGGACCGGCAGCACGCGGCCCTTCCGGCGGATCGCGCCCAGGTCGCCCACGGTCGGCCCGACCGAGGGCAGGATGCCGTGCGGGATCTTGAACAAGGCGAGGAGCTCCTCGTCCCACGCGCCGGAGCGCAGGTTATAGAGGAGGGTGCGCTGCGCGAGAGTCGGGTCGGCCGCGAAGCGTTCGCCGCCCGTCAGCCGCCACAGGAGGAAGGACGCGACGGGGCCCGCGCGGAGCGTGCCCGCGTCGGCGGCGGCGCGGGCCTGTGGGACGTTCTCGAGCAGCCAGCGGAGCTTCGGCGCGGAATAATAGGGCGTGAGATAGAGCCCGGTGCGCTCGTGGGTCCACGCCTGGCGGTCCTGCATCGGCGCGACGAGCGCCGAGGCCCGGCCGTCCTGCCAAGATGGCGCGGGACCGACCGGCTTGCCGGTTTTGGCGTCCCACAAGACGATAGTCGAGCGCTGGGAGGCGAGGCCGAGCGCGGCGACCTCGACGGATTTGGGCAGGCGCTCCAGCACGAGGTCGAGCGCGCGCTCCTGGCTGCGCGCGAGCTCCAGCGGGTCGTGCTCGACCCAGCCCGCCTTCGGGTAGCGGGTCCGCACGGGCACCTGCGCCCGCGCGAGCGCGCGGCCGTCGGGCGTCCAGGCGATGGCGCGCGACGAGCTCGAGCCCTGGTCGAGCGCGAGGACGACGAGCTTGGCCTTCACGGGAGCGCCGCCTTGAGTCTCACCAGCCAGCCGAGATAAGCGAGCAGCAGCGCGCCGGCGCGGAGCCGGCGGTACGAGGAAAAGCGGAAGACCTGCACCCACGCGAGCAAGACGAGGCCCGCGAGCGTGACCGCGAGCTCCCACGGCGCGAGGACGCCGCGCGCCGACCAGCCGAGAAGCAACAGGGCGATCCAGGGGCCGAGATGGCGCGCCGCCTTGATCGTGCGGTTGCCGGTCCCGGAGAGCTGCTCCACCACGAGCACGCCGACGAGCAGGACGAGCGCCGGGATCGCGGGAGCGACGTAGCGCAGCCACGCCTCGACCGGCAGCCACCAGCCCGAGAACGCGAAGACGTAAAAGGGAATCCCTTCCACCCAGAGGATCGGCGGCTTGGGCTCGGCGTGCCACAGCTTCTTCATCCGCTGCTCGGCGCGCAGCGCGGGGCCGAGCGTCGAGTTGATCGAGTCGAGCACCCGGCGCACGACCGCGGATTCCCGCTCGCGGTCGCGCCGCCACTCGGCGCGGTCGGTCGGGGCCACCCGGATCGGCTCGTGGAACGTGACGCGGATCGGGCCCGGGCTCGGGAGGAACTGATGCTTAGGCCACACGTCCCGCCCTCCGGTGATCGTGGCGGGGACGATGGGCGCCCCCGTGATCAGCGCGAGCCGCGCCACGCCGCTTTTGAACGGGTTCATCGTCTGGCCGGCCTTCGTGCGCCCGCCCTCGGGGAAGATGCCGAACGCCTCTCCGGAGCGCAGGATCCGCACCGCCGCGGCGAACGACGCCTTGCCCGGCTTCTTCATGTCCACCGGCACCGCGCCGTACGCGCGCATCAGGCGTCCGAGGAGGGGGACGCGGAAGGGCTTCTCCCACGCCATGAAGCGCACCGAGCGATGGATGCCGACCATGAGGAAGGCCGGATCGAGGTACGTCGGATGGTTCGAGGCCACGATGACCGGGCCGCCTGCCGGGATGTGCTCCGCGCCGTGCACCCGGATGTCGTTATAGACCGTGAACAGGAGGCGCGCAAGCGGCCGCAGCAGGAAATGGATGCGCGGCGCCGGCGCCGCCTCCCGGGTCAGCACCGGCATCTCCGTGCTTTAGAGCGTCTTCTCCATCCGGTGGTGGGTGTAGCTGCCTTCCTTGTCGGAGCCCACCGCCGCGAATCCGAGCGACTCGTACATCGTCTTCGAGCCGCGGAAGGCCTGGTCGTCGCCCGCCGGCTCGGTCGGATACGCCTCGAGCGTCTTGGCGCCTTGGCGCCGCGCTTCCTCGATCAGCGCCTCGACGATCAGCTTCGAGTAGCCGAGACCGCGGTACGAGCGGGCGATGGAAAGGCAGCCGATCGCCCACACCGAGTCGTCGAACGCGCCGCCGCGGCTTCCGGGATTGTCCTTCATGCGGGGGAAAGCGGTCTTGGGACCCGAGCCGGTCCATGCCACGATCGCGCCGTCGGAGTCGCGCGTGACGAGGTAGCCGGTGTGCTTGCGGGACGCCACTTTCGCCCGCGTGTGCTCGAGGTTCTCCTGGGGCCGCGACTTGCAGCGCTCGTCCCAGCTCTCGTCGTAGTTGCTCCAGACGGCGCAGAAGCAGCCGCCGAACTCCTTGCCGCCGAGAAGGTGCTCGAATTCCTGCATGCGGCGCTTGTCCAAGAGGCTCAATTTCAAGACGTCCATTATTTTTTATCTCCCTTAAGCAGTCGCGCCATCAGCTCCGGTCGGATCGGATACTGTTCCTTCAGCCGCATGAAATCGTCGAAAGGCATCCCGTCGACGGCCTTGGCCACGCGCTCGAGGTCCTCGAGATGGGCCAGGTCGATCTTGTCGTCGCCGGTCCACAGCTCGAGATCGAGCAGGATGTGCCACTGGTCCCGGTCTAAGGCCTGCATGAAGCGCTTGAGGCGGCCGCGGCGGCTCGGCTCGTCGTCGGAGGGCTTGAGCATCGGCTTGTCGAGAAGCCCCGGGTAGAAGCGGAGGGCGACGGCGTTGTACTCCTGGGTGTCGGGTTCGTACCACTTGGTCACGCGGCCCCAGGAGTCCTTCGTGTAGATGCGCTTGGTCTGCTCGTCGAGGAAATAGCCGTGATGGGCGCAGCCCGCCGCCGCGAGGCAGGCGAGGAACGCGAGGAAAAATCGGACGGCCGCCATTCGGCCGATTGTACCAATTAGCTAGAAGAGCTTCCCGGGGTTAGACACCTGCTTGTACTTGCCCGGCGGGAGCCCTTCGATCCGGAAGGGGCCGATGCGCACGCGCACCAGCCGCAGCGTCGGATGCCCGATCGCCGCGGTCATGCGGCGCACCTGCCGGTTGCGGCCCTCGGTGAGGGTGATCTCGAGCCACGAGGTCGGCACGTTCTTGCGGAAGCGGATGGGCGGGTCGCGCGGGGGGAGATCGGGATCGTGCGGCAGGAGCTGCACGCGGCACGGGCGCGTCGGGCCGTCGGCGAGCTTGGGGCCGCGGCGGAGCTTCTCGAGCGCGTCCAGGTCCGGGATGCGGTCGACCTGCGCGAGATAGGTGCGCTTATGATAGTGCTTGGGATCGGTGAGCCGGTTCTGCAGCATCCCGTCGTCGGTCAGGAGCAGCAGGCCCTCGCTGTCGTGGTCGAGCCGGCCGGCCGGATAAATCCGCTTGGGGAGCCCGAAGTCGGCGAGCGTCTTGTGGCCGGGGTGAGGGCTGAACTGCGTCACCACGCCGTACGGCTTGTTGAAGAGGAAGATCACGTGCCGCCTCCGGGAGCGGCGGGCTCGGGTACCTTGGCCTCGCGCAGCTCGGTGTTCGGATTTTCAAAGCCTTTCCCGCCGATAGTCGTCTTCACCCGGCCCACGCCGGGCGCGTAATAGTCGTATTTCCAGGCGGGCACGCCCGGCTGGGACTCCTTCACCTTCAGGCAGGAGCGGTACGTCCCGGCCTTCGTGCTCACGGTCGCCTGCGCGGTCTCGATGCGGAACTCCACGCGCCGCCCGCCGCGCTTGGCGCTCCACGCGTTGCCCTCGCGGTAGGGATAGCGCAGGATCGGCACGCGGTCCTTCCCGTCCTCCTCCCACACCGCCCAGCCTTCCTTCACGTAGCGCTTCTTGTAGTCCTGAAAGCGCTGGGTGCCGGCGTAGAACGCGCCGCGCATGTCCGCCGCCGCCGCGGAGGCCGAGCTCACGACGATCTCGAGCCGCATGTTCTTGCCGCCGGTCTGAGAGTCGACGAAGATCCAGTTCGCGCGCGCGCGCATGGGGAAGTACTCGGGGCAATCCAGCAGCGCCCGGCGGGCCTCCTCGGCCCACGGCGTGTCGGAATGCTCGCGCGCGGTCTTCTCGAGCAGCGGGACCGCCTCGGGGCAGCGCTGAAAGACGTAGGTGTAGATGCGCGCCGCGCGGACCATCGCCTCCGGCGCCTTTGCGTGCGCGGGATACTTCGCGGCGAACGCGCCGAACCGGTCGGCGGCCTCGGCCAGGGCGCCGCGGCGCTCGCGCGCGGCGGCGCGGTCGAACGCGAGATCGGGCCCGCAGGCGGCCAAAGGAAGGCACGCCAAGAGGAGCGCGGCGCGGAGACTCACGGCTTCAGTTTATCGCTTTTCCGAAGCTCTTCGCGAACCTTCGTTTCCTCGCGGCGCTCGGCCTCGCTCGCCTCGATCGCCTGCCGGAGCAGCAGCCGGTCCGCCTTGAGGCGCTCCTTAGCGGCCAGCCACGCCTCTCTTGCGGCGGCCTTGGCGGCTTCCTTCTTGCCCTTTTCGGCCTTCTTCACCGCCGCGCGCAGCTTTTGGACCTCGTCTTGGTCCTCTTGGATGCGCTTCTTGAGCGCGGGGATGTTCGCGGGCAGCGCATACAGCGGCGCGGTGGAGCGGACGACCTCGGCGGCGCGCGGCGCCGGGGGGGCCGCGTGAGCGAGCGCGGCGGAGAGGGCCAGCGCGGCGAGGGTCACTGCACCGACTCGGCGACCCGGCGGAGCGTCTCGAGCGGCAGGTTGCCGACCAGCACGAAGCGCTGGCCCTGACGGGGCCACTCGAGGATCTTGCCGTCGGGCCCGAACGAGAGCCGCGCGGAGCCGCCCGCCATGCGGACCGGCTCTTCCGCCAGGTCGCCGAAGTCGAGCCGCACCGACTTCGGGCACTGAAACAAAGACATCGCGTCGATGCCGTCGGAGTACTTGAAGTGGAGGAACGTCGACCCGTTGTACGGCAGCACGTTGACGCTCTCGAACACGTAGCCGTTCGGGAGCCATTTCGGCGGCACGGGCGGCACGCCGCCGGCGATGCGGGCGTCCTCGAGCTCGAGATAGCCGGGCTTGAGCTTGCTCTTGACCACCACGGCGCCGACGGGCGGCGTGAACCGGAACAGCTCCTCGTCGAGTTCTCCGGGAAACTCGATCTTCACGAAGCGCATGGTGGAGGCGACCGTCCCGTCGGCCAAGAACGATTTCGTCTGGAGCATGACGCCGGTCTTCTGGTCGATCCAGAGCGTGCGGACGCTCCGGGAGTCCTTCTGGCCGCGGATCTCGACGACCCAGCACGGACGTCCGGCGACCGTCTCTTGCCCGGTCACGCGCGAGTCGTAGTTTTGGGCGAGGAGGTCGAATTCCTCCTCGGGGCCGAGGAGCTTGTAGTCGGCGTCCTCGGGAGTGGTCTTCCAGACGCGCCCGTGCGCGCGGTCGTAGACCCACTCCTGCTTGCCGTCGGAGACGACGATCTGCGCCGTGTAGCCGGAGTGGTCGACGATCTCGCGGCGAAAGCGGTTCGGGGGGGAGAAGTGGACGAGAAGCTCTTTGGCGCGGGTGCGCTTGCCGTACCAGGTGACGACGGAGACCTCGCCCGTGTAGGGCGCGGCCGGATGCGACGCCCCGGCGCGCAGGACCTCGGCGGCGTCGGGGAGCTCCTCGACGGCGGCGCCCGCGCGCCACGCGGCGGCGGAGAGCGCGAGGAGAGCGATCAGCGCCCGCTTAGTAGACATCCTCTTTGTCCTCGGAGCCGGCGGAGGTGATCTGCACGGGAAGCTCGGTCATGATGCGCTCGGTGGCGGCCAGCGGCATCGTGCGCGCGTACTCGTTATGCGCCGCGAGCACGAAGTCGACCGGCACATTGGTGCCGGCGCCGAAGCGCCAGCCGCCCCACGCGAGGGCGAGCAGCAGCGCGGCGGCGGCCGCGGCGCCCGCGGGCGTCGCGACGGACGCGGCGAGAAGCTCGAAGAACGCCTTGATGCGGCCGCGCCACGAGCCTTCGGCGCGCGCCTGGGCGTCGCGCGCGAGCGCCAGCAGGTCCGCCTTCAAGGCGGCGGGCAGCGGGGGGAGCGGCTGGTTGCGCACCGCCGTCTTCAGGCGTCCCAACGAGCGCACCCGCGAGCGGCAGGCCCCGCAGTCGGCCAGGTGCAGGTCGATCCGGCGCTCCTCCGACGGGTTCGCCTCGCGGTCCACGTACGCGGAGAGCAGCTCTCCGGCCGGGCAAATGTTTTCAGTCACGGATTCCGACCTCCCTCCAAACCAATTTTCGCTTGAGCGCGGCGCGCGCTCGCGCCACGCGGGACCGCACCGTTCCCACCGGGCAGCCGAGCACCTTCCCGATCTCCTCGTAGGAGAGGCCCTCGACGTCCGCGAGGGAGAGGACCGCCCGGTGCTCCTTCGAGAGGCGGTCCATGGCGCTCCGCACCGTTTTGCCGCTCTCCTCGCGCTCCAGGGCCTCCAGGAGCCGCTCCGAGCGGTCCTCGAGTATCTCGGCGTAGTCGCTTTGGGAGTCCTCGTCGGCCTCGTTGAGGGACAGGACGTGCTCCGCCTCGTATTTCCTCAGCCCGTCCAAAAAGACGTTGCGGAGGATGGCGAAAAACCAGTTCTCGAGGGGCATCGCCGTGTCGTATTTGCCCCAGCGGGAAAGCGCCCGGCAGTAAGCCTCCTGGACCAGTTCCCGGGCTTCTTCTATGTTGTTGGTGAGCCGGTAGGCGAACTGATAGGCGCGCTCACCGTACTCGGTGACCAGGCTTTCGAACGCGGGCGTCGCGGGCATGCCTCAATTCCCCCTACCCATATATACGAATGAGACGCGAAAAAGTTCCCTCTAAATTTCGAGGATCTGGCCTTCTCGAGCGGCGAGGCACTCCATTTTGCCGCCCGCCTGCTTGATGAGGTCGCGGGATTCGGCCTCGATTTTCTCGAGCAGCGCGTCTTCGTGCCAGGGGTCGTGATGGAAGAGGACGAGGCGCTTGACGCCGGCGGTCATGCCGAGCGCGACGGTGTCGCGGTAGCGGCTGTGGCCCCAGCCCTTCTTGATGCGGTAGTCCTCGTCCGTGTACTGGGCGTCGCAGATGAGGACGTCGGCGTCCTTGCAGAACTCCATGATGAGGCGGTCCTGCTTCACCGCGAAGTCGGTCGGCTGGTGCATCGTCTGATACGTCTCGTGGTCCGTGAGATAGACCACGGAGCGATGGTCGTAGTCGAAGCGGTACGCCAGATTGACGCCGGGATGGTTGCTGAACGTCGTCTGCACCTTCACGTCGCCGTAGGCGAGCGGCCCCGTGATCTCGACGAAGTCCAGCTTCGAGGCCATGTCGCCCAGCGCGACGGGGAAATACGCCGGATCCATGAGTCCGCGAAAAATCTTCTCGAAGGACCGGGCCACGCCGTGCGCGCTGTGGATGCGGAACTTGTTGCCCGGCATATAGGCCGGCATGAAGAAGGGGAAGCCCTGGATGTGGTCCCAGTGCGTGTGGGTGATGAAGATCTCGCCCTGCACGGGCCGCCCGCTCGCCTGCTTCGCGAGGTGCGTGCCGAGCTCGCGTATGCCGGTGCCGGCGTCGCAGATCAACAGCTGTCCGCCCATGCTGATCTCGACGCACGGAGTGTTGCCGCCGAAACCCTGCGTCTTCGGACCGGGCGCCGGGATGGAGCCGCGGGTACCCCAGAAACGGACCTTGATCGGATCGCTCATGTGCCGAGGGCTCTGTTGACCATGTCGAGGAGTTGATTCAAACCGTACGGCTTCACCATGTAGTGGTTGGCGCCCGCGTCCTTGGCGTTCTTGATGTCGACGGGGTAGCTCTTGCCCGACGTGACGACGATCTGCGTGTTGTTGAAGCTCTCGTCCGCCCGCAGCGCGTGGCAGACTTCGTAGCCGTGCATCACCGGCATCGCCAAGTCGAGCAGGATCAGATCCGGCCGCGCCGTCCGGGCCTTGTCGAGGCCTTCCTTCCCGTTGGACGCGGTGACGACCTCATAGCCGGCTTCTTTGAGGGTCATCTCGACGAAACACACGATCTCTTCGTCATCGTCGACGACGAGGACCTTTTTGCCCGGCACGCCGTCACAATAGCAATCCGATTGAACCAAGGCAATGCCCGTGCTATAAGGAAAGGAGTGCTGACTTTCGCCCTTGCCGCGCTTCTGTTTCCGGCCTCCGCCGCGCTGGCGGAGGACCGCGTAAAACTGGACGCCCCGGGATTTTCTCCCGCCGAAATGGCGGCGAACGCGTTCCTGCTGCCGCTCGCGCTCGCGTTCAACCGGCCGCATTACGGCTTCGAAGAACGGCCGTACCAGGGCGGCGACGTCTACGGCCGCGGCGAGCGCGACTGGGCCGCCGCGGTCCGGCTTTCGGGACAGAGCTTGTCCGGCAAGCGCGCGGGGGGGCACGCGGACCTTCAGGTGCGCGCCGCGAACCGCCTCGGCTGGCAGGCCTCCTGGGACGGCTACGCCGACGGAGCCCTCCGCGAGCCGAAGCGCGCGGACGTCTACTCGGGCCACATCACCTGCAACTACGCGCAGACCGGCCACGCCTTCTTCGAGCTCGGGCTCGGCGGCGCGATCGCGCGAAACGACCGCACGAGAACCGGCCCGAGCGGAGCGCTCTTAGTCGACCTCTTCCCGCGCGCGCCGTGGACGGTGTCGCTGCGCTGGCAGAGCTCGATGCTCAAGAGCCAGGCCTTCCACCAGGTCTCCGCGCGCACCGGGCTGGCCATCCAGGGAGTGGGTGTCTACGCGGGCTACGGCGCCTTGCTGACTCCGCTCGGCGACGTTTCCGGTCCGGAAGCGGGACTCGCGTACTGGTTCTAAGAGGCCCAGACGCGGCCTTCACTTAGGGCCCAGGCGACCCCGCCTCGTCCGGCACACACTGGAAGCGGAATGAAGCGTCTGCTCGCCGGCGCCCTCGCGGCGCTCCAGGTCGCGTTCTCGTTCGGTCCCG
>JACRDR010000003.1 GCA_016212845.1 Elusimicrobiota bacterium | reverse complement strand
GGTCCGGGCCGCCTCGGGCACGCGCGCCGCGTCGAGACCGCGGCGGCGCGCCCGTGCGGCGCCCCAGAGGGTCCACCAGACGACCACGAGGCAGAGCGCGACGATCACGACCCAGTGCCGCCGGTAGCTCGGCAGGGCGACCGCGACCGGCGTCGCGAAGTTCCGCGGCAGTCCGCGCAAGAATGCGGCTTCGGCGTTTTCCGCCGAATCGGGGTGCATAGGCTTAGTTAGGGGAGGACGATGATCGAGCCCTCTCCCACCCTGTCCGGGCCCTGCGCCGGCTCGCCGAATCTGACGGCCAAAGACAGATACTGGCTCTGGCCGAGATCCCCGAGCGGGACCCAGGCGTAGTCGAAGCTGTAGCCTTTCCAACACAGGCCGGTGCCCAGCGTCAGGCCCGCCATCCCGCCGACTTCGCGGGTAACGTCGCTGCGATAGCCCGCGCGGACGGCGAACACCTGGTTCGCGCGCCACTCCACGCCGGCGTGCACGCTGTCGTCGGAGCGGAAGGCCCGCACGCCCTCGAGCGAAACCGTCACCTGAGGCACGACGTCGATGGCGCCGCCGAGGCGGAGCTGCGAAGGCAGGGGATCGGATTCCTGCAGAAAGCGCAGGCCCGAGCCGAGATTCGCCGCCACCGCCGACACGCGCAAGCGCGAGCCGACGCGGCCCATCGCGCCGACGTCCGCGGCCAGCGCCGAGGCGCCCACGCCGGCGATCTGCGCCGTGATGAGCCGGCCGACCGCGCCGAGCGCCAGGCGCTTGCCCACGCTGCGGCCGTAGCCCAACCCCGCGGCCATATAGTAGCCCGTAAAGTCGCCGGAGCCGTTTCCGCCGGCGTCGGTGCCGGGAGTGCTCCCGGCGCGGAAGTACTGGAGCGAGGCTCCGAGGCCCCCGCCGAGCTTCTGGACCGGCACGGCCACGGAGACGCTCTCATAGCTCATCGCCTCGAGATAGCTGAGGTGCATCAGCGAGGCCTCGCCCTGAGAGAGCGCGCCGAGGCCCGCGGGGTTCCAGATGGGAGCGTACGAGTCCGCGGCGAGCGACGAGTAAGCGGAGCCCAGCGCCGCGGGCCTGCCGCCTACCGGGATATCGAGGAAACTCGCGCCTTCGGCGCCGGAAAAGGCGCCGGCCTCGCCCACGGCGCACACCACCGCGGCCGCGGCCAGGACGGCGGCGCGCGCGAAGACAGCGCCGGATCGGAATCGGATCATGTCACCTCCAGAGCGGTGACATCATAGGCGCGCCGGCGCCCCTAGCCGATAAAGGACGTGTAAACTTGTTACTTTACGACGGCGAAGCTCTGCGCGACGACGCTCGAGTCCTTCTTGCGGATCTTCGCGATGTACACGCCGGAGTCCACCAGCCGGCCCGAGGAGTCGCGGCAATCCCACACGACGCCGGCCCCCCCGCCCGCGGCGTGGAAGACCTGCCGGCCCGAGGCGTCGAACACCGTCACGTCCTCGGCGTCGGTGCCGAAGCGCGCGGCGTCGTTGATGCCGTCGGCGAGCGCCGGGCTCAGGAACCGCTGCGGCGCCTTGGCCTCCGTCACGGCGCCGGCCGCGGGGATGGGAGCGCCGGTCCCCGGAGCGCCCGGCGCGGGAGCGGCCGGACCGCCGGAGGCGTCGGCGGACGTCACGTTCAAGTCGTCCACCGAGAATCCCGCGAAGTCGCCGCGCACGCCCGTGCCGCCCGCGCCGGTCAGCGGGGCGCCTCCGGTGCCGCGGTCGACCGCCTCGACGACGAGCGAGCCGTCCACGAATAGAGAAACCGTAACCGAGCCGTCCGCGTTATTTTTGGCCCGCCCCGTGATCCGGTGGCGTTGGCCGATGCGGACCGGGCTCGGAGCCGAGGCGAGATCGTAGTACGTGCCGCCGTTGGACGGCGACGGTCCGCCCTGCACCTTCTTTTTGATCATCGCCTTGCCGTCGCGGCGGGCGATGCTGACGTAGTAGGTGGTGTATTCGCTGTAGCGGCGAAGGAACATGTGGATGCCGTGCCAGTTCTCGCCCGAGCCCGAGGTCAGGCCGTGGTGCGTGAGGTCGAAGGACACGTCCACGTCGCGGAATTCCGTTCGGCGCGTGTTCGCCCGGAACACGGGCGACGCCGTGTAGGCTCGGCCGGAGACCTTCCGCCATTCGCCGCTCGTCACGTCCCAAACGGCGCCGTCGACCGGGCCGTCGGGCCCGTCGAACGCGTCGCATAGAAGGGACGACGACGGCGCAGAGAGGGCGGTCGCCCCGATCGCCGCCGAGGTCGATCGCAAGCCCGTTTCCTCCTGCGCCGCCGTCGAAATCGAGAGCGCGGCCGCGACCGCCGCGGACGCCCAAAGCCATGCCTTCCTCATTAGGGGGCCCCCTTGCCCGCGAACTGATAGCGGACGCCGATGAGATGCGAGCCGAAGCCGCCCGGCCCGAGCGTGCGGCTCCACGAGAACGAGTAATCGAAGCCGAAGCTGGCCCGGCGCAGGCCCACGCCGCCGGAAAGCTCGGCCGGTCCGCCGCCGACGCGAAACGCCACGAGGCCGTTCATGAGCGTCTTCTCGAGGCCGACCGACGGGACGAGCGTGCTCCACGGGCCGGTGTTCGGTCCCGAGCGCATCGCGAGCTCGCCCGTCGCGGTGACGCCGATGCCGGAAAAGCGAAGCGCCATGCCGCCGCGGAACCCTCTAGGCACTCGATCCACGCTCGCGAGGCCGACGTCGGGCTGGTTCACGTTGCGCACCGCCAGGCCCACGTCGAGCATGGGCAGAGGCGAGGCGAGCAAGCCGACGTCGAGGCCGAACGCGCTCTTGGAAGTCCCGTTCTTGAATACCGGGTCGCCTTCGGCGAGCTTGTCTCCTTGCGGAGAGAAGGCGTGCTGGAGGAGCTTGCCCGAGATGCCGAAGCGCGCGAGACGTCCGAGGGAGCGAGCGAAGCCGAGCGCGTAGGTCCGCTCCGCCATGAGCCCGGCCGCCTTGAACTCGCCCACGGCGAGACCGAAGCTTCCGAGGCGCGTCGGGAGGCCGGCCGTCATGAAGTTCTTGGTCAGTCCGGCGCCCGTGTCCAGGCCGGCGTTGAGGCGGCTGGCCATGAGGTAAAGCTCCGGGGCCGGGAGGGAGCTCATGCCCGCGACGTTGAGGACCATCGCGGTCGAGTCGTCCGGC
>JACRDR010000178.1 GCA_016212845.1 Elusimicrobiota bacterium | reverse complement strand
TGAGCCACGGCGCGGCCAGGCGCAGGCGGCGTTCCGTCTCGTTCACCGCGCTCGCCACCGAGCGGAAGCCGGTCGCGGGCGCGGCCGCGGCGCCGCGCGAGGCGTCCGCCGGCAGCACGGCGGCGTGCTTGCTGGCCGGAGACATCGCGGCGGGCGCAAGCTCCCCTTGCTCGGGCGGCACCATGTCGCGGCGCGACAGGGCGGAGGGCGCCAGGCCGAGGTTCGGCGCGGAGTCGGAGAGCGACTCCGCGCGCACGGGCTTGTTTTGGGCCGCGCCGGCGCGGCCGTCCACGGGAGAAAACGCTTTCTTGCCCGTGAGAGGCGCGAGCATCACGGGGGCGGGCGCCGGGGTCAGCGACGCCGGGCCGAGCAGGTTCGCGGCGGGCACCAGGGCGGGAGCGCCCGCGGGCGCGCCGGGCACCGCGCCCACCGCGCCGGTGACTCCGGAGGCGCCGGGCACGTTCACGGGAACCGTCACGCGCGCGTTTTGAGCGCGCGCGGGGACGGCCGTGAAGGCGAAGGCGAGCAGCGCCAGGGTCCGCATACCCCCGGATTATAGAGGAAGTTCCGGAAAATGAACCTAGGTCTCCGGGGCAAAATTTCCTGGGCGCTAAGGCCGGGCTTTCTACCAGCGGAGGGAGAGCGTGAAGCGGTGCGCGTTGCCGAGGACGCCGAAGGGCTGCCAGGCGTAGTCGAAGGTCGCCTTGAGGATTGAGATGCCCCCGCCGATGGTGAAGGCGCTCGAGCCTTCGAGTTGGCCGCGCGTGGTGCCTCCGTTGAAGCCCGCCCGGCCGGCGACCGAGACCCGCTTTTCCACCTGGTAGTTCACCTCGACTCCCATGCAGGGATACGCCATGTTGTCCCGGGGCAGGACGGCGTCGAAGGACGCGGTCACGATCGGCTTGTTGAGCAGCTCGGCGGCGAAGCCGAGGCGTCCCGTCAGAGGGAGCGGGTCGGCGGTCTGGTGGAACTTCAGCTGGCCGAAGGCGTTGTGGACGGACGCCGAGAGGGCGTAGGGCACGGGCCCCACCCGGAGGCGGACGCGCATGCCGGCGTCGGCCGAGGCCGTCGAGGCGCTCCCCTGGATTTGCGAGCGCACGACCTTCACCGCGACGCCCACGTCCAAGTCCCTCGCCACCGCTCCTCCCCAGCCGCCGGTCACGGCCACGTCGGCGGGCGTAAACGTCTTGCCCGTGGACGAGCCGGTATTGTCCACCTCGTTGAGAGGTCCGGCGTTGAAGTAGGTGATGCCGAAGGCGAGCGTTCCCAGGCCCGTCGGGGTCAGCTCGCGCCGGGGCTTCGACAGGAGCATCTCGAGAGGCTGGGCGTAGCCGAGAAAGCCGTACTGCGAGCCCTGCACGTACGGGACGCCGGACGCCATCGCCTGGCGGGTGAGTACGCTCGAGAGTCCCGCCGGGTTCCAGAACAGCGCGGCCAAATCCGAAGAGGCCGCCCCCATCGCGCCGCCCATCGCCGCGCCGCGCGCGTCGATCGGCAGCTTGAGGAACTGGCCGGAGGACGTGCCGGCGTAATCGCGCGAGAACGCCGCCTCGGCGGCGCCTCCGGAGAGGCCCGCGAGCGCGAGTGCGGCGGCGGCGATCAGCGTTCGATGGCGAATTTGATGATCCTCGTGCCGGAAGAAAAGCCGTTGATGCGCGCGAAGTAGACGCCGCTGGCGACCTGGTGGCCCGCGGCGTTGCGTCCGTCCCACGCGAGGCGGCCCGCGTTGACGGCGTTGAAGGGAAGCTCGATGACCATCTCGCCCGTGATCGTGAAGATGCGGATCGTACCGGCGGTCGCGAGCTTATCGAAGCAAAGGCCGGTGGCGCCGTTGCAGCTGGCCACCGAGTCGAACTTGCCGCCCGAACCGGGCTTCCACGGCACCGGGAAGACGCTGACGTCGTCGCCCGAGCCGACGCCGCTCGTCCCGAAAAGCGCGAAGATCGAGAAGTGCGGAGTGAGGCCCGAAATGCGCCGGGTCGTGCGGTCGACGGTCGTGGGCAGCGCCACCCACCGGGGCGGCGTCTCCTCGAGGGTGTAGACGACGAGCCGCGTGACGTCCAAGGGCGGACTGGTGCCGTCGACCAGACCGTTCCCGTCGTTGTCGGTGTAGGGCAGCGAGACCGTGACCGAGGAGGCGAGCAGATCAGTGAACGGCGTGCCGTTGACCTGCGCGACGATCTCGATGAGGCTTCCCGGCACGAAGGTGAAGCCGGTCGGCGGGAGGCTCAGGCCGGTGTTGATCGCGGTGAGCGAGGTCTTCAGCGGGCTCGTCTGCGGATTGGCGGACACGAAGACGCGCACCGGACCCCCGAAGGCGTTCGGCGGTATCGAGAGGCGTACGTTGTCGTTGGGCGGCGGCGGGGCGAAGTTCCCCGAGAGCCCCCCCGCGTACTCCTGCGCGGCCTCGGCCGCCGTCAGCGCGCGATTGAGCACCCGGAGCTCGTCGATGGCCCCGGCGAACGCGGCGTTGTAGGTCGCCGTGCCGCCGAACGGCCGGTTGCCGATGGTGACGCGCGTCGTGGCGTTCCGGAAGGTCGCGGCGGTGAGCGCCCGGTTGGTCACGAGGGCGCCGTCGTAGTAAAGCTGCTGGGAGGGGCCTGCCGGGTTCCAGACCGCGACGAGGTGGTGCCATTTCCCGGGATCGAGGAGCGCCGTCGCCGAGACGCACTCGAGCGCGGCGCCGCAGGTGTTCGCGCCGCCGGAGTTGTTGGCGACGCGGAAGCGGAAGCGCTGGATGCCTCCGGTGTTGTCGACGTCCAAGCTGAAGCCGAAGTCGGTGGAGCTGCCCTTGGCGATGACCGTCGCTTCGGGAGTCTGGAAGGCGGTGCTCGGATTGACCCAGACCGAGATGGTGAGCGCCGGCGGCGCGACGAATCCCGCGGAGGTCGAGACCCGGACGTAGCTGTTCGACTGGCCGACGAAGTTAAGCGCGCGCCCGAGCCCGGTCGGACCCGACGTGTACGTGGGCGTGCTGCTGCAGCCGGCGAAGTCGCAGGTGGGCGCCCCGTGGTGGTTGTTGCCCGACGAGTCGACGTTGAGCGCCCCGCTGGTCTCGTCGAAGTGCCAAACCGCGATCGCTCCGGTGGGCGGATCGTAGGCGGTGGGCGGGCCGCTCGAGGAGGTGATGCCGGCGGACGGGAGCGTCACCGCCTGCACGGTCGCCGCGGCCGGGGCGGTGAACACCTCGTCGCCGTTGCGCGCTCGGAGCTGGAAGAAGTACGTGCTCGCCGGGAAGAGCCCGACGATGACGGCCGAGGTGCCTTGCGCCGAAGTCGTGCTGATGGTCCCGAAGAGCGAGGCGCTGGTGGCCCGGCGGATCTCGTAGTTCGTCGTCGGGCTGTTCCCGTTGCCGTTCCACGAGAGCGACACGGTGTTGCTCGCCACCGCCGTGCTCGCGAAGGCCGTGGGCTGGATCGCCAGGGTGAACGCCGCGGCGGTGTTGCTCGGGATGCCTTGCGGCGCCGGCGGCGGGCCGTTCGCCTTCAGGAAAGCGCTCACCTGGGTGTCGGGCCCGTAGCCCGTGCTCGTGCATTTGCAGGACTCGGGGAACGCGCCGGTGCAAAACGTCGCCTTGACGCCTTGGCAGAGAATCGTCGCCGGGCTCGTGCCGTTGTAGACGGTATAGCTGTCGGCTCCCTGGACGCCTCTCCAGTCCCATTGGATGGTCGCCGTCGTGAGCCCGCGCGCGGTCATCGTGGAGACTTCGACGGTGGTGGCGACGTCGGCCGTGGCGGGCGTGGCGTTCACCGTTCCGCCCGGCGTGTCGAGGTCGGTGGCGTCTCCGTTGAAGGAGTAGACGCTGAAGTAATACATGGTGCCCGGGCTCAGGCCCTGCACGACGGCGTTGGTCGCGGTGTAGTTCGAGTTGAGGCCGATCAGCACGGTTTCCTGGCCGGCGATTCTAGCCTGCGTCGGGAACTGCGCGAGCTGGTAGCGCGTGTACGAGGGATTCGTGCCGCCGCTCCATGTCAACCGGATGCTTCCGGTGGTGATGGCGGCGGGGTCGCCGGTGAGTCCGGTCGGCGGCGCGGCGTTGGTGTAGGCTTGGCCGCAGGAGCTTTTGACGCTCTCGAGCCCGAGGATCTGGTCGATAGCGCTGACTTTGCGTCCGAGCTTAACGTTGACGTTCAAGCCGGGGATCGCCTCGACCGTCGTGTTGGTCGTGCCGGTGTCGTTGACGTCGGCGACGCCGGCGAGCGTATCCGTGCAGGTGTAGATTCGATACTTCGGAAGCGTGGGGTTCGTGCAGATGCCGCTCGGGCGGGTCCAGGTATACGTGATGTTTCCGCTGCCTTGCGGGCCGATCGAGGTGAGGAGCGGCGGCGGCGAGGCGTTCGGTTCGTACTTGATCGAGCCGGCGAGCGACGCGGAGTTGCCGGCGCGGTCGGGGATCAGGAACTCGACGGTGTTGGTGCCCAGCGCGAGGTTGAAGCCGCCGGTCAGCGTATTGACCGGCTGGCTGAAGTTCACCAGCCCCGTAAAGCCGTCGGCGTAGTTGGTGTTCGCGCCGTGCGGGATCTGATACGTGCTCGGGCTGGCTACGTCCTTCCGGAAGACGCGCACGCGCGCGCCGTTGAAGACCTGGAGCGCCTCGTCCGCTCCCACGGCGCGCGACAGGACGCGGAACTGGTCGATGCGGCCGATGAAGCCGAGCGCGACCGCGTTCGCGGTGCTGTAGCCGATCCTAAACTCGGAGTCCGTTCGAAGCGCCACGCCGTTGGCGAGTTGGATGGTCGTGCTCGCCACTTGGGCTCCGTCTTTGTAAATGAAGGCGCCGCCGCTGACCGCGTCGTAGGTGAACGTGAGCAGGTGCCAGTTCGTGTCGAGCGTGCCGGCCGGGGTCCAGAACTTGTTGTGCTGGACGCCGGTTCCCGTCGAGATAAGGTCCACCCAGATCGCGCCGGCCGCGTTCGTCCCGCCGTCCATGGTGCCGAAGCGGATCGTGGGGCCTTTCATCTCGTCCGTCGCCACGCTGCGGGTCGTGGTCGAGAACTCGATGAAGGGCCGCGGGCCGTCCGTGGCGTCCAGCTTCACCCAGGACTCGATGGTGACCGCTCCCGAAATATTGGACAAGTGCGACGTCGTCGGACGCATCAGGCCCTTGATCGTCGTCGAGCTGGCGGGCTGGCTGGCGATGAAGTGCAGGTTTTTTTGGAAGCCGTTCGGTATGCTCGCCGGAGTGGACTCGGTCGGCCCGCCCGAGGTCTCGAAGCAGGGGTCCTTCGCGGCGTCGTACACTCCGGGGCAGTCCGAGGCGGCGGCGCCCTGGAGGACGCCGTACTCGCCGGTCTGCGAATCGTCGGCGATGTTTTGTCCGCCGCCGTCGAAGGTCCAAAACAAGACGGTCGCGAAGGGCGTCGAGGAGCCCGCGATGAGCGGGTTGCTGGCGCGATGCAGGCCCGATTGGGAGTCCTGGATCTTGAGCAGGATGTTCGGATTGGCGATGTTGGTGGTCAGCACGCTGCGCGCGGTGCCGTTGCAGTCGGTGACTTGAAGCTGGCTCAAGCCGGGCGCGGAGTTATCGAACGCGAGCGCGGGGGCGGCCGCGAAGGCCGCTATAAGAAAAGCGAGAAGAAATCGTCCCATGCGCATCCCAGGAGGGATATATCAGGGATTTAGCTAGTTTACCATTAACGATTTATGTCTTTTTGAGCCGCCGGAGGAAGGCCAGGGCGGACTCCTTGTCCGGGACCTTGCCCGCGGCCTGGGCTTCGGTCAGCTTCGCCAAGGCTTTTCCCACCGCGGGGCCGGGCGGGATGCCGAGGGTTTTCATCACGTCGTGACCCGTCAGGAGCTTGGGCGGCCGCACCACGTCGGCGCGCTCGAAGTACGCCTTGAGCAGGAGCGAGACGAGGCGCAGGTGCCGCACGGTCTTGCCCTTGTCGGGATCGGCCGGCGGCGGTCCGGGGTCCTTGGTCAGCGTCGGCAGCGCGCGCCGGACCGCGGCCTTGTCCATGTAGCTCGCGTAGTCGGCCCAGCAGACGAACAACAGGGGCACGCCGTTGCCGCCGAGATCCCGGAAAAACCGGTAGATCGCCTTGGGCGAGACCTCCCGGTTCGTGGCGAGGTTGCCGGGACGCAAGTGATGGCGCACGCACTCCGAAACCGAGTCGATCTCCTTGCCGGAGAATCGCAGGCGCTCGAGTTCCTTGCGCGTCATTTTCGCGCCGCGCTCGTCGTGGCCGAAGAAGCGGAGGCGCCCGCCGATTTTCTTGGCGGTCGCGGGCTTGGCGACGTCGTGAAGCAGGATGCCGAGGCGAAGCAGCGCGGAAGCCGCTCTGCCCCCCCAGCGGTCGAGCTCGCGGGCCACCGAGTCCTTCAGCTCCGGCCAGACGGAGGGCGCCTTTTCGAGGATGAGATCCATGCGCTCGACCGCGTCGAGCGTGTGCCGGAGCACGCCGCCGGAGCCGTAGTAGCCGCGGGCGCAGGCGCGCTGCTTCTCGAGCTCGGGGAAGAGCGCCGACAGCAGGCGGACCTCGTCGAGCGCGCGCACGTGCGGAGCGGCCGGTCCCGCGGAGAGCAAGCCCATGAGCTCCACGCGCACGCGCTCGCCGGCGCAGCGCCGCAGCTTCGGCGCGAGCTTCTTGATCCAGCCCCGGGTCTTCGGCTCGACCGTGAACCCGAGCTGCGCGGCGAAACGGTACGCGCGAAGGAGCCGCAGCGGGTCCTCCGCGAACGGCTCCGGGCCCGAGGCGCGCACGAGGCCGGAGGCGAGGTCGCGCGAGCCGCCTCTCGGGTCGAGGAGCGGGCCGAGCGCTCCGTCCGGAGAGACCGGGTACGCCATGGCGTTGATCGTGAAATCGCGCCGGGCGAGGTCCGCGGCTATGCTTCCGCCGAGGATCTCGGCGACATCGACCTGCCCTTCGGGAAAGGCCACGCGGTAGACCCGCGTGGAGTCGTCGAGCACGACGAAGGAGCCGGACGCCTTGTTCGCGAGCGCGCGCGCGAGCCCTTCGGCGTCGCCGAGCACGGCGAGGTCCAGGTCGGTGAGAGGGCGGCCGAGGGCGGCGTCGCGCACGGCGCCCCCCACGACGAAGAGCGGCCCGCCCGCGAGCGGCGCCGCCGCGCGGAGCGCGGCCGCGAGCCGCGGCGGGAGCGCGCTCAGGAGGCTTTGCGCTTGTCGATCTCTTGCTGGCGTAGGACCCTCTTGAGGACCTTTTGGAGGGCGTTCTTCGGGAGCGCCGACACGATCTCGAGATCGCGCGGGCGCTTGTAGGGATCGAGCTTCTCGCGGCAGAACTGCATGAGCGCCGCCTTGTCGGCCGCCGAGCCCTCCCGCAGTACGATGAACGCCTTGATGAGCTCGTCGCCCGTCTCTTCCGGCACGCCGACGATCGCGGCCTCGGCGACGTCGGGGTGCTGGACCAGCACCGCCTCCACCTGAGCGGAGAAGACCATGAGGCCCGTCACGATGATCATGTCCTTCTTGCGGTCGCGGATGTAGAGGAAGCCTTCGGCGTCGAGGGCCCCGACGTCGCCGGTCTTAAACCAGCCGTCCTTGGTGAACGCCTCCTTCGTGGCGTCCTCGCGCTTGTGGTAGCCCAGCATGATGTTCGGGCCCTGGATGCAGATCTCGCCCTCGGCGCCGATGGGCAGGACGTTCTCGGCGTCGTCGATGATCTTGAGCGACACGCCCTCGATCGCCTTGCCGACGGAGCCTTTTCTAGGCGACTTGAGCGGCGAGATCGTCGCGACGGGGCTCGTCTCGGTGAGGCCGTAGCCCTCGGTGATCCGCAGGCCCATCGCCTGCGCGAAGCTGTCGGCCGTGTCGGGCGGCAGGGGCGCGGCGCCGCTGATGCAGAGCCGCACCTTCCGGAAGAAGTAGTACTTGAGGACGAGCGCCTTGAGCCGAGACTTGAGATCGCCGGACTTCATCTTCGTCGCCAGGACGGAGTAGAGCGGCGGCACCGCCGAGAACATCGTGACGCCGTGCTTGGCCATGAGCTTGAGCCACGGCTCC
>JACRDR010000177.1 GCA_016212845.1 Elusimicrobiota bacterium | reverse complement strand
TCACGCTGCCGTCGGGCTGGTTCACCGCGCTGGCGGAGACGCGCTGCCAGCGGCCGTAAGGTACCGCGAGGGAGGCGGTGTCGCAGAGGTCGAAGTAGGTCCCGCCGTAGGAGTCGCCGCCCGGGACCTTTTTCTTGATCACCACGCGGTCGTCGCGCCGGTTCACCGAGACCGCGTAGAGATGAGCGGGGTTCTGGTAGCGAAGCCACACGTGCACGCCGTCCCACGCGTTGCCGCCCTCGTTCCGCAGGCCGTTATCCAAGAGCTCTACCGACACCTCGACGTCGCCCCACCCGGCTCCTCTCGTGCGCATCCGGAACACGGGCGAGTCGCTCGCGAACGTCGGCGGAGGCGGCGCGGCCGCGTCGAGGACCGAGACCGCCGCCGGCGCCGGACGCAGTTCGCCCGAGGTGAGCTCGAAGTCGGCCGCGGTGAAGCCGGTCTCGGCGGACGCGAGGGCGGCTAGGAGGAGCCAGAAGGGATTCATGGCCCTAGTATAACGCCGGGCTCGAGAAGGTCGCGCGACCTTCGGGTGACGGAATTACTTCTGGTCCTCGATCGAGGCCACCTTGTCTTCGCGGAAGACGATCCGCCGCTTGTCCGTCTTGGCCGGCCGGCTGCCGAGGCCCACGCCGAGCACGCCGAAAGTCCCGCTCCCTCCGCCGCCGACCATCACCTCTCCGCCCAAGCCGGCGTGCAGGCCGCGGCCCTCCGTCTCGCCGTAGCCCCAGACGAGCTCCCGGCCTGCGCCGGCCCGGCGTTCGTATCTCCGGTCGGGCGGGCCCAAGGCCATGCGCACCATTTCCGGGGAGAAGCCGAGTTCGACTTCGCCGCGGCGAATCTTCTCCTGCGCCTGCGCGGGAAACGCGGCGAAGACCTCCGGTCTTTTTTGGATCCGCTTCTCCGGAGACGAGCAGGAAAACAGCAACATCACGGCCAGCGCCGCGATCCTCATGGCTACAGGATACTACTTGAGTATGGCGTCGGCGGCCGCGCGGACGGCGGCGGCGTCGAGGGGCTTCTGGAGGACCTTCTTGATGCCGGGAAAATCCTTGAACAAGACGGCGGACTCGGCGGGCCCGATGCGCAGGGCGGACACGATGACGACGGGCACGCCCCGCGTCTCCGGGTGCGCGGCCATCTCGCGCAGCAGCTCGAAGCCGGTCGCGCCCGGCATGACGAGATCGAGGAACAACAGGTCGGGCGGCTGGGCCTTGAGCTTGCCCCACGCCTCCCGTCCGTCGGCCGCCTCCGCGATCTGATGGGCCGGTCCGATCGAGGCCGTGAGAAACTTCCGCACGGCGGCGTCGTCCTCGGCGATCAGGATATTCTTCTGCTTCTGCGAGGCCGGGCTCGCCGTCGGGATCGGCGCGAGCGGCGCGGCCGGGCCCGCGTCGCCGCCGTCGCCGAGCGCCTGGCGCGCGCGGGAGACGATCTCGTCGATGTTGAGGGGCTTGCGCAGGTGCCCCCGGTAGTTCGAGTAGCTTTGGAGCACGCCCTTCGTGCTGGTGTCGAGGTCCCAGCCGCTCATGGTGATGACGGGCACGCCCATGAGCGCGTGGTCGCGGCTCATCGCGTCGAGCAGTTCCTTCCCGCCCATCCGCGGCATCATGATGTCGCAGACGATGAGGTTGGGCATGCGCTGCCGCGCGAGCTTGATGCCTTGGAGGCCGTCCGCGGCCGAATCGACCTCGTAGGTTTGGCTGAGGATCGCGGTGACGAGGGCGCTGGTCTCGGGATCGTCGTCGATCACGAGTACTTGCTTGCGTGCCACGCGAAAAGTGTAGCCAGTATCGGTAAAAACGGCAAGCCCCTTGAAAACCCGCCTCCCCTCGCGTATGGTATCGGTCGATGACGCCCGAGGATGCCTACCGCGCCCTGGGACTTCCGCCCGGCGCCGGAGCCGAGGCCGCGCAGGAGGCGTACCGCCGCGCCGCGCTCGAAAAGCACCCCGATCGCGCCCAAGGCGTCGGCCTCCACGACAAGGCCGGCTGGCTCAAGATCCGCGACGCCTACGAGTTCCTCCGCGCCGCCGGCTTTCCCGCCGCCCAGGCGGTCGAAACTCCGAAGGCCGAGCCGAAACGCTACCGCGCTCCGGAATGGCTCGAGCGCAAGTGGGCCAACGAGAAGCCCGAACGCCTCGCCGAAAACTTGAACCTCGACGAGGCGGAGCGCCGCGCCTTGGTCCGGACGATCGTGTCCCTCGCCCTCGCGGCGGCCGGTCTCTGGGGACTCTGGCACCTGCGCCACCGCGCGGCCGCCCGCGAGTTCTCCCCCCGTCCCGGTTGGTCCGTCCGCTGGTAAAAACCGAGGGCCCGTCCAGATGGACGGGCCCTCTTTTGAAGCGAACGACGGGGGAGCTTAGTGCGCGGCGGGCTTCTCCATCTTTTTCTCGCCCATCTCCTTCTTCATCATGTCCTTCTTCTTGCCCATCATCTTGTGATGGTGCATCTTGCCCTTCATATCCACCATGTCGCCTTCTTCCATCTTCATGGACTTTCCATCCTTCATCATGACGGTCCCGTCCATCATCACCTTGGTCCCGTTCATCTCCATGTCCTTGTCCATGGCCGACATGTTGCCGTCCTTCATCATCATCATCTTGCCGTCTTTCATCATGGCGCCGTCCTTCATCATCTTGCCCTTCATTCCGGCGAAGGCGGGCGCGCACAGGGCGGCCGCGACGAGCATCAGGATTAACTTACGCATTTCGGACTCCTCCGTCTGCTACCGAGGACCCACAGCCCCGCCTCGGTGCGCGCCGAGTCTAGCAAAGCGGGCCCACGAAGTGTAGGACTTTCGCCCCAGCCGCCCTCGCCTCGAGAGGCCTATCCTCATAGGGCGTGCAAAAGCCTTGGCTCCAGGCGGCGGTATCCCTCGCTCTTTTCCTCGGCGCGCCGGGGTTGCCCGCGTATCAAGCCGCCGCCCAGGTCGCCGGCTTTCGCGCGGCCGCCGTCCCCAACGCCGCCGGCTGGACCCAGGCTCTCGGCGCGCTTGCGGCCGGGCTCGAGTCGAGCCCCGCGTCCGCGACGCCTCTCCTGACGCGCACCCTCGGTCAGCTCCGCCTCGAGCTCGTCTTCGCGCCTAAGTCTCCCGCCGCCCTCTCGCTCGTCGGGCAGCTCCGCGCGAGCTCCCCCGCGGCCTTCGCCGCGCTCCCGCTGGCCGAGCGCGCCGCCCTCGCCGAAGCCGCGATCCGCGCCGCGGCCTCCGAACTCGCCGCGCCCGCCGCCGAACTCGTCGCCGACGCCAAGCGCGGGCGCCTCGGAGAGGACGGCAAGCAGCGGCTCCTTGCGCTCGAGAGCGCCTGGTTCTACCTCGAGCCGGCGCTCGGCGCGGAACTCCGCGCGCAGGCCAAAGTCCTCCACAACGACGCCGCCCTCGCCTTCGGCCGCCGCGTCGCCGACGCGCTCGGCCGGCCCAAGGAAGACAAGCTCCCCTATCTCCTGACCCTCGAGGCCGGCCGCGCCTTCAAAGGCGCCGAGCGCCTCCTTCTCGAGCGCCCGGATCCCAAGGCGCCCGTCAGCGAGCGCTTCGTCCGCGACGTCCTCGCTCCCGCCGTCTCCCGCTCCCTCGAGCTCGGAGCCGAACGCGTGGCCGAGCGCGGGCACTCGACCGACGACCTGTGGAAGGGCGTCTTCCGCACGCACGAGATCGCCTTCGGCGCCGTTGCGCCCCGGGCGCTCGCTCACGCGCTTCAGCGCTCCGGGGTCTGGACCGATTTCGTTGCTGCCGTCTCTCTGCACGCCGCCGAACGCCTCGCCGCGTCGGAGCACGAGGACTCGAAGGAGACGCTCCGCGAGGCGGGCTGGCGCACCGCCTACCAATTCCGGCTCCCCTCGTGGGATCCGCGCGCGAACGAGCACGCCACGTTCGGCGCGTGGCTCGCCGCCGCCCACGGCGCGCCGAAGTCCGATCCGGCGGACGCATGGGGCAAGCCCGTCGGGACGGTCCTCGGCATCCCCTTGCGCATCGAGGCCGCGCACGCGCGCCTCATGGCGATCATGGGCGCTTCGTTCTTCGTGGTCATGAGCGCCTTCGTTCCCGGCGCAAGCCTCGCGACTCATCTCGCGCAGGCCGCGCTCGGAACCGTGCTCATGCAGGTCAGCACGATCCTTCACGAGTTGGGCCACGCCTTCACCGCGAAGGCGTTCGGGGAGCCGGTCGTCGCCCTCGCGCTCACCGGCAAGGGCGGCGGCGCCGTGATCTACTCGAACATGCGCCGCCCGCTCGTCGACTTCCTGGTCTCCGCGGCGGGCCCGCTCGTCACGCTGCTGTGGGCGATCGGCTTCCTCGCGGCGATGATCTACTCGCCCGCGTCGTGGCTCACGCCCGTCTACTCCGCGCAGGCGGCGATCAGCTTCTTCAACCTCTTCATGAACGTGTTCCCGATCGTGCCGAACGACGGCGGCCGGATGCTCCGCGCCGCGCTCGCGAAGGTCTACGGCGACCACTACCGCGCCAATCGGGCGGCCTCCTACGTCGGCGTCGCCCTCGCGGCGGCCCTCGCCCTGGCCGGCGTCCCGGCCTACATGCTCCTCGGACTCGGTCCCGCCCTGGCCTTCGTTTTCGTGGGCATCGCGGTCGGCCGCGGCGCGTGGAAATCGCGGATCGACCCCGGCACGCGCATGTTCGACGAAGCCTCTCGTCGAGGCTGACTTTTCCCTGACTTTTGCCCAATTGGGCAAAATGGCGTGCGGGCTATTCGGCGCGGTCGATCATCTTTCGCGCTTCGGCGCGGAGATGACGCTGGAAGGCGCGGTCGGCGGCGGGAGTGCCCATGCGGCCGAGCGCGATCGCGGCGGAATAGCGGACGTCGGCGTGCGGGTCCTTTAGGAGCTTGGTCAGCGCTTTGACGGAGTCGCCCGCGGGCCGGCCGATATTTCCCAGAGCCAGCGCGGCGGAAGCGCGGACCGGGGCGTGCTTATCCTGGAGCGCCTCTACGAGATCGGGCACGGAGGGCGCGGCCTGCGCCCCCATCATTCCCAGCAGGTCGGCGGCGCGATAGCGGTGGCGCCAATTGGAGGAGCGGAGCGCGGCCACCAGGTCGGGCATGGGATCGTGCGGCGGCTCGCCGGGCTTCGGGTCCTGGAGCGTGAGATCGTAGCCCTTGTCGTCGGCGCCCTGAACCAGGTGCCACGTCGGGACCGGCGAAGGCTTGGGCTCGGGCGCGCCTTTCGGACGCTCGCCGGCGAGCCCCCCTTCGGGCGCGGGCCGCTCCGGAGGCGCGCCGAACGTCGCCAGATCGGGGATCGGCTTCTCGGGCGACTTCACCGGCAGCGGCGCTCCTGAGGGCAGCGGAGCGCCGGGCGCGCCCGCGGCCGGCGCGAGCTTCGCGGAGCCGGGAGCCCGGGGATCGATCACCGGCGTCTCGTCGTCCTCCTCTTCCTCGTCCTCCTCGGCGTGGCGAGGCGGGCGAATGTCGGTGAG
>JACRDR010000176.1 GCA_016212845.1 Elusimicrobiota bacterium | reverse complement strand
GCGAGGACATCGCCGAGATCGCGTGCCTCCAGCTGGCGCGCCATTGGCGCCAGTACGGCATCGAGGTCTCCTACGCCGCGCCCGAGCTCCTCGCGGAGGCGCTCCACCGCAATCGCGAGTTCCAGGAATACGGCGTCCGCCAGCTCTCCCGGCTCATTCAGGACCTGACGACGTCCTCGATCGAAGCCGCGCGGCGCAGCGGCGCGCAGCGGGTGCGCCTCGAGCTGGACGGGACCACGGGGAAAGTGACGGTGACCCAGGCATGAGCGCGGAAAGCGAGCTTTCGGTCACCGAAGACGTCTGGATGCAGATGCTCGCGCTCTTGGCGGCGGTCACCGGCGTCTTCACCGCCGCCGATCTCTGGCCGAAGCTGATCAAGCCTCCGGCCGAGCCCCTGGCGGCGGTCGCCGCCCCCGCGGCGCCGTCCCCCGCCCCGCCGCGGCCGCGCGCGCCGGGCGAGGCGCTGATCGTCAACGGAACCGGCGGCGGGCCGTATTACAAGACGATCGCGCAGGCTCTGGCCGCCGCCTCCGAAGGCAGCACGATCTTGATCCAGCCGGGCGTCTACGACCAGGGCGTCGTCATCGACAGGTCGATCACCCTCGTGGGCGGCGGAACGAAGCCTTCCGACGTGACACTGACCAGCTCCGACGCCCCGGTAACGCTGACCCTCGCTTCCGGCCGGGTATTCATCAAAAACCTCGTCGTTTCGTCCCCGAAAGACACCGAGTTCGCCGCCTCCCTGCAGATCGACGGCGGCTCGGCCGTCCTCGAGCAGGTCTCGATCGCGGCCTCCCGCGCGGGAGTCCGCGTGCGCTCCGGCCAGCTGGACGCGAACGATTCCTTCTTCGAAGCCGGCCGGGGCATCGTGCTCGAGGGCCGCGGCCGCGCGAGCCTGCTCCGCACCAGCGTCACGGCGGGCTCCACGGGCATCGCGATCCTGGGCATGGGAGAGCTGCGCGTCGAGAGCTCGGAGCTGCGCGCCGGCGGCTCGGCGATCGAGGCGGGGCAGTTCGCCAAGGTGCGGCTGAGCGAGGTCTCCATCACGGGCTGCGGCGGCGCGGGCATCGCGGCGCGCAGCGGAGCGGAACTCAACATCTCGCGATCGAAGATCACGGACAACAAGGGCTGCGGCGTCAGCGTCGACGGCGCCTCCGTCGTGCTCGACAACGTGCTGTTCGCGCGCGAGCGCTGCGGCGTCGGCTTCCTGGGCGCGGGCAGCCTGGAAAGCGTGCGCAGCGAGTACTCCAAGCTCGAGCTTGGGCCGCTCGCGATCAAGCCCGGCCGCGAGCGCGACGTCGTCGTGAAAGGATCGGGCAACGTCGGTCTGGACATCCCCGAGAGGAAATAAAATGGGCGATTTGAAAAAGATGACCGACTGGGAAAAGCTCGGAAAGCTCATCGACGACTCGTCGATGAACGACAAGAGCGTCGACGTCAGCGAGCAATCCCTCTTCGACCATCTCAACGCCCGCGTCAAAGGTCAGGACGACATCCTTAAGGACGTCGCGCGGCTGGTCAGCCTCAGCTGGAAGCGGAAAGACCGCAACCGCCCCGTCTGCAGCCTGCTCCTTCTCGGCCCCACGGGCACCGGCAAGACCGAACTCGCGAAGGCGCTCGCCGAGCACCTCTACGGCAGCGAGAAGGACATGCTCCGCTTCGACTGCTCCGAGCTCTCGAGCCCCGACATGGCCAAGAGCCGCCTGACGGGCTCCTCCTCGGGCTTCGTCGGCTCCGAGAACGGCGGCCAGCTCACCCGGCCGATGTTCGCCAACCCGAAGCGCCTGGTCCTCTTCGACGAAATCGAGAAGGCGCACCCGCTCGTCTTCGACCTCCTGCTGCAGCTGAGGGGCGACGGGCGCCTCACCGAGCAGAGCTCGGGCAAGACCGCGGACTTCACGCAGTCGATCGTCGTGCTCACCTCGAACGCGATCGCCGACGAGGTCGCCAAGGCGACCGCCGGGATGAAGGACTACCACGAGATCTTGAACGCGATCAAGACGCTTCTGGCCGAGCAGAAGATCTTCCGTCCCGAGATCCTCGGGCGGATCGACAAGGTCTATCAGTTCAAGCCGCTCAAGGGCATGGTGATCGCGGAGATCGCGACGATGAAGATCGCCAAGCTCGGCAAGGAATACGGGCTCGAGGTCGACTTCGTCGCGCCGGAGCTCATCATCCAGGCCCTCGAGGCGAACCTCAAGGTGAGCAAGTTCGGCATCCGCGAGCTCGAGCGGATCATCTTCGACCTTTTCGCCCCCTCTCTCGCGGATTTGCGCGATAAGCGGGCCAAGGCCGTGTCCTTCGACGTGAACGACGCCGGCAAGATCGTCTGCCGGCAGCGCGGTTAATGCAGGTTGAGGGTGGGCACGCCGACCATCCGGACGGAAAGCTGCTGAGACATCGACTCGGCGCAGGAGTCGAGCGTCGACGGGGCGCCGGAGGCCTCGCAGTGGGAGACCATCTCGCCCGTCGTCACGTCGGTCACCCGCAGCCGGACCTCCACGGACGACGATAGGAAGCCGGAGGTCGTCTGCATCGAGCCCGCGGTCACCAAGCGGGCGTTGAGCTGGCGCCCGACCTCGACGAGGTCGATGATCTTCACCTCTTCCTCGTCCGACGACTCCTGATACACCGCGCCCTGCGCGCCCGGCGTCTTGATGAAGCTCTTGTTCTTGGCGTACTCCTCGACCGCCTTCTCCACGAGCGAGCGTTCCACGACGTGGAACCCGGCCTTGAGCATCGAAGCCATCATCGCCGTGTACGCGTTGTTCGAGACGCTCTGGCGCGCCTCCTTCGCGTAGCCGTAGAGCGTGGGCGGGATCACCGCGACGCGCGAGCCCTTCGGCAGCTTGAGATCGGGCTGGACGACCGCCGTCGGCCGGTTCGGAAGGACGTAGTTGAGCATGCAGCCCGTCGTCGAGACGAACGCGAGCAAGGGAAGAGCGAGCAGCGCCCCGGAAACACGCATCCCGCCCAGTGTAGGCCCCGCGCTATTTCGTTGTCAACGCCCCGGCATTGCGTTCGAAACAACTTCCTCGCATAATGGACCGCGTGAGGCCCCTCTTCCTTTTGGCCGCGCTTTCGATCTCCGCCTGCGCGGGCGGCTCCCCGAGACGCGACGCGGTCGCCTCCCGGCCGGCTTCCGCCCCGGCGGGCGACTCCGCCGCCTGGGGCGGCAAGGCGCCTCTCGAGGTTCCGGCCTCGGTGCCCTCGTCCCCCTCCTGCGCGAATCGCCGCTACCGCTTCACCTGCTCGATCCCGAGCGGCTACGTCCTGACGCAGGAGGGCCCCGGGCCCGGCACGCTGATGAACTTCGAGAAGCAGGTCCGGGGCTCCGAGGACCAGGTCACGCTCGTGATCCGGGCCACCGCACTGGGGCAGAAAAACACGCTCGAGACGTTCGTCGAGCGCCGCGTCGCCCGCGACCTGAAGAAAGCCCAAGGCGTCGCGCACGTGGAGAAGCACGCCGCGGAGATCGGCGGCCGGGCGGGCATGGAACTCGTCATCGACCGCGACTACGCCAGCGGCCCGTACAAATCGCGCGTCTTCTGCTTCCAGGAAGGCAAAAACGTCTTCATCATCGACCAGTCCCTGCCCGCGCACCGCTTCGACAAGGAAAAGTCCGCGCTGGACTCGTTCGTCGAGTCGATGGCGTTCGGGGACTGACCACGAAGTTCAGTTTCTCAGCCGTTCGAGAAACTGAACGTCGGGGTCAGTCCCCAGGCGTTTTATAAAGAGCCTAGGGACAGACCCCGATCTTAAGTTTCGCGGACGACTGCGAAACTTAAGATCGGGGTCAGTCCCTTAGAACTTCTCGTAGCCCGGCTTCCAGAGGCGGGAGAAGCCCAGCGAGATGCCCGTTATAAAGGAATAGCCGGACTCGGGAGAGGTCTTCAGCTGGAAGAGGTAGAGGTCCGCGAACGGCGCCAGCGTGATGCTCTTCCACAGCGGCAGCATCAGCTTGAACTGGAAGTCGCTCTCCAGCCGCAGGTCCTCGGGCGCGTCGCGCTTCGTCAGGAAGAAGTAGCGCGTCAGGATTTCGGCCTGCAGGCGGGCGGCCTTGATCGGCGCCGAAAGCACGAGGCGCTCGCGGAGACCGTACTGCGTATTCGGCACGAGGCGCGAGAAGTCCCGCTTGATCGACGCCGACAACTGGAGGCTCTGCACGACGTTGCCGTCGAAGAGCTCGACGCCCGGCAGCACGCTGTAGATCTCCTTCTTGCGCAGGCCCTGCGTCGCCTCCACCTGGCCTTCGTATTCGACGCCGAAAGCGGGACCGATGGAGCGCGCGAGCCACGGCCACGGCACCCCGGCCACGCGGCGCGTGCCGAGGGTCTGGGCCGCGAGACGGTTGTTCGGCGTGTTGACGACCTCGGGCTGGCCGGGCGGGCGCAGCCGCGCCTTGCTGTATTCCAGCTCGAAGCTGTTGGACCAGCGGTAGTCGCGGTAAGCCCAGTTCGCGTCGGTCTTCGCGGTGATACCGATGACTTGCTGGTCAAAGCCCTGGATGCGGGAGTTCGGCACGGCGGCGAAGGCCGTCCGGTCCTCCACCACCCGGGTATTGGTCATGTTCGCGCTAATGTCGCGGAAGTTGATGCGCCAGACGCCGCGGTCCGACACGGGCGCGCCCTCGGCGAGCTCGCGGTACTTGGAGGCGGGCCAGCGCTTGGCGGCGGCGTCGCGGAGCGCGCTCATCAGCTCCTCGCGAAGATCGCCGAGGCGCGACTCGTTCTTGGCAAGCTCCAG
>JACRDR010000173.1 GCA_016212845.1 Elusimicrobiota bacterium | reverse complement strand
TGGTTCGGGTCGAGCTTGATCCCGGGGCCCATCGTCGAGGACAGCGTCACCGAGCGGAGGTAGACGCCCTTCGAGGCGGCGGGCTTGGCCTTGATCACCTGCTCGAGCACGGCGCGAACGTTCTCGGCGATCTGCTTCTCCTCGAACTTCGCCTTGCCGATGCCGACGTGCAGGATGCCGAAGTCATCGCACTTGTACTCGACGCGTCCGGCCTTCAGCTCTTTCACGGTCTTGCCGATGTCGAAGGTTACCGTGCCGCTCTTCGGGTTGGGCATCAGGCCGCGGGGGCCGAGCACCTTGCCGAGCTTCGCGATATCCTTCATGACGTCGGGCGTGGCGACCATGACGTCGAAGTCCATGATGCCCTGCTGCATGCGCTCGATGAGGTCTTCCGGGCCGACCGGGTCGGCGCCGGCGGCCTGGGCTTCCTTCTGCTTTTCGCCCTTGCAGACGACCGCGACCCGCTTGGACTTTCCAGAACCGTGCGGAAGGTTCACCGTGCCGCGGACCTGCTGGTCGGACTGCTTGGGGTCGATGCCGAGACGGATGTGGAGCTCGATCGTCTCGTTGAACTTGGCGGTGGCGGACTTTTTGCACAGGGCCACGCCTTCGGTGAGGGAGTACTGCTTCAGCGTATCGACCGTCTTAGTGACGGCTTCCAATCTCTTTCCCACGTATTCCTCCAGACCTCGTGTCGTCCGCTCGCGCGGACTGGGTCGTGTGTTATTTTAGCTGCCGACGTCGATGCCCATCGACCGCGCCGTGCCCTTCACCATCTCCACCGCCATGTCGACGTCGTCGGTGTTGAGGTCGGGCATCTTCTGCTTCGCGATCTCTTGAGCCTGCTTGAGCGTGATCTTGCCGACCTTGTTGCGGTTCGGCTCACCGGACGCCTTCGCCAGGCCCGCCGCCCTTTTCAGGAGGGAGGACACCGGAGGCATCTTGGTGATGAACGTGAACGAGCGGTCTTCGAAGACCGTGATCACGGCCGGGATCGTCATACCGGCTTCCATGCTCTTGGTGCGCTCGTTGAACTGCTTGCAGAAGTCCATGATGTTCACGCCGTGCTGGCCGAGCGCGGGGCCGACGGGCGGGGCGGGGTTAGCGGCTCCCGCCGGAATCTGCAGCTTGATCTGTGTCTTTACTTTCTTCGCCATTGTGTTATGCGGCGACCGGCTCGCGCCGGTCGGCCTTCTCCTTCGACTGCTTGGTCTGCTTCGACATACCCAGGGCCAGCTTCACGCTCGCCCCGAAAGTTTTGAGCGGCTCGCCGAGCGTGTGCGAGACCATCCGCACGCAGCCCAGGGAGCAGCCGGCTTCGCAGTGCTTGTGGACGTTGTTCGCCCGCAGCTGCGCTAGGTCCATCATCTCCAGCGGATACATGTAGTCGCGCTGCTGCGCGCACCACTGCACGCCGCCCTTGGAGTTCACGTAGAGGAACTTGAACCCGGACAGACACTTCCAGGGCCGGGAAAAGTCGCCCTTGAGCATTTCCTTCAGATGGTCGCCGTAGAAGTTCACGCCCTCGAAGACGCCGTATTTTTCGAGGAGCTCGAGGAACTTCTCGCCCTTGATGTTGATCTGGCCGCCCTGGCCGTGCTGCACCGAGAAGCCGAACGCGAAGGGCAGCTCCTTCACCGTCGCGCGGAACTCCTCGTAGGTGTTGTAGGTCTCGTCGTTGAGCACCGTCTGGATCTCGACGGTGAACTTCGCTTCCTTCGCGAGGAGGCGCAGGCGCGGAAGCACCGACTTGAGCGACTTCTCGCTCATCGCGGTCGGGTGGAGGCTGTCGACGGAGACCTGCATGAAGTCCAGGCCCGCCTCGTTGAGATCTCGGATCATCGGCCCCGTGAGGAGGAAGCCGTTGGTGATGATCGTCGTGAGGTTCGAGCCGCCGCGCTTGGTCTTCGTGTACTTGATCAGCTCGGCGATCTGCGGGTGCATCAGCGTCTCGCCGCCGAGGAAGTCGTACACCAGGACGCCGAGCTCGTCCAGCTTGTCGATTCGCTGCTTCAGCGTCTCGAGCGGGATGATCGGCGCGCCGGGGGTGTACTCGTCGCAGTAGCGGCAGGTCAGATTGCAGTCGTCGGTGACGATGATCTGCGCGTACATCGGGCGCGAATCGAAAACGCGCTTGGCGCCCGTGGCGACGAACTTCAGGTCCAGACCCATCGACTTCTTAGAGCTTCTCGACCTGGAGGAAGTCCAGCTCGACCGGGGTGGGCCGGCCGAAGATCGTGACCATGGCCTTCAGCTTCGCCTTGGGCTCGTTGACCTCTTCGACGACGCCGATGAAGTGGCGGAACGGGCCTTCGGTGATGCGGACGTTCTCGCCCTTCTCGAACTGGACGGCCGGCTTGGGCTTGCCCGTCGCGGAAGCGTTGGTCAGCTCCATGATGCCGGCGATCTCTTCGGGGGGGAGGGGCGTCGGGCGGGGTTCGCCGAGGAAGCCGGTGACGCCGCTGACGTTCTTGACCGCCCAATAAGTCTCGTTGTCGACGGTCATGTCCATGAGCACGTAGCCGGGGAAGAACTTGCGCTTGCGCACGGACTTCTTGTTCTTCTTCACCTCGACGACGTCCTCGGTGGGGACGAAGATCTCGTGGATCTTGCCGCCGAGGTTCTCGGTGTGGATCTTGTCGAGCAAGGTCGACTTAACCTTGTCCTCGAAACCGGGCTGCGTGTGCACGACGTACCAACCGCGTTCGGCCATGTTTGCTTCCCCCGACCGGAGCTTACGCCCGGCCCAGCAGCGCCCCCAGAACGACCGACAGGACGAAGTCGATGAAGGCGACGTAGGCGGACATGATGCCGACGAGGACGATGACGACCATCGTCGAGCCCACTGCCTGCTGCCGCGTCAGCCAAGTGGCCTTACGCAGCTCGTTGTACGACTCCTGAATGAATTGGACTGGGTTCATGTTATTTCAAAAGTTCGGGGGCGCCAGGATTCGAACCTGGAGTCCCGGTTTTGGAGACCGGTGGTTTAGCCAGTTAACCGACGCCCCCCTCTTGCCGCGGCGGCCGTCGTCGGCCGTCCCGGCGGCATGAAGAGCGCCGGCCCTTTGGGCCGGCGCTTCCTCACGCGTCCTCTACTTAACTTCTTTGTGAGCCGTGGACTTCTTGCAAGCCTTGCAAAACTTCTTCGTCTCGACTTTATAGTCCTTCTTCTTGCCGCGGGCGAAGAAGTAGTTCTTATTCTTGCAGTCGCCGCAGGCCAACGTCGTAATGACTCGATCGCCCATGTTACGCCACGATCTCGCCGACGACGCCGGCGCCTACGGTATGGCCGCCTTCTCGGATCGCGAAGCGCAGACCCTGCTCCATGGCGACGGGCGTGATCAGCTCGACGTTCATGTCGATGTTGTCGCCCGGCATGACCATCTCGACGCCGGCCGGAAGCTCGCAAGAGCCCGTGACGTCCGTGGTCCGGAAGTAGAACTGCGGCCGGTAGCCCTTGAAGAACGGCGTGTGGCGGCCGCCTTCTTCCTTCGTCAGGACGTACACCTTGGCCTTGAACTTCTTGTGCGGCTTGATCGAACCGGGCTTAGCCAAAACCTGGCCGCGCTCGATCTGCTTCTTTTCGATGCCGCGCAGCAGGATGCCGCAGTTGTCGCCCGCGCGTCCCTCGTCGAGAAGCTTGCGGAACATCTCGATGCCGGTCGCGACGGTCTTCTGCGTGTCCTTGATGCCGACGATCTCGCACTCATCGCCGACCTTCACGATGCCGCGCTCGATGCGGCCCGTGCACACGGTGCCGCGGCCGGTGATCGAGAACACGTCCTCGACCGCCATCAGGAAGGGCTTGTCGGTCTCGCGCTTGGGCTCCGGGATGTCCTTGTCGAGCGCTTCCATGAGCTTCATGATCGCGCCTTCGCCGATGTCGGACTTGTCGCCCTCGAGCGCCTTGAGCGCCGAGCCGCGGATGACGGAGACCTTGTCGCCGGGGAATTCGTACTTCGTCAGGAGCTCGCGAACCTCGAGCTCGACGAGCTCGACGAGGTCCTTGTCCGCCACGTCGATCTTGTTGAGGAAGACCACGAGGTGCGGGACGTTGACCTGGCGGGCGAGCAGCACGTGCTCGCGGGTCTGCGGCATCGGACCGTCGGCGGCGGAGACGACCAGGATCGCGCCGTCCATCTGCGCGGCGCCGGTGATCATGTTCTTGATGTAGTCCGCGTGGCCGGGGCAGTCGACGTGGGCGTAGTGCCGGTTCTTCGTCTCGTACTCCTGGTGGTGGACGTTGATCGTGACGCCGCGCGCCTTTTCCTCGGGGGCGTTATCGATCTCGTCGTAGTTCTTCGCCTGGGCGAGACCCTGCTTGGACAGAACGTGCGTGATCGCCGCGGTCAGCGTCGTCTTTCCGTGGTCGACGTGACCGATGGTGCCGATGTTGACGTGGGGCTTCGTCCGCTCGAACTTTGCCTTTGCCATTATTTGAAACTCCTTTAGAAGCTAGACTCAACAACAACGACCTTACGGGGCGCTGACCAACGGCCCATCTTACTGAAAATTAGCCGGGGAAGGGAATCGAACCCTCGACCTTCCCCTTACCAAGGGGATGCTCTGCCACTGAGCCACCCCGGCGTCATGCAAACCAGCGGGCGATGGGAATCGAACCCACGTGACCAGTTTGGAAAACTGGCGTTCTACCATTGAACTACGCCCGCAAATCGCCGCCCCAACCTTACGATCCGCTTGGCCTTAGGGGCGTCAGAAGGATCTACTGGTGGGATACGACGGACAGCGAATAAATATAGCAAAAAAGGGCGGGTTTCTGTCAAACGACCTAAATAGAGGCGGGGATATACGCGCTAATAAAGGAAAGCAGCTCTTTTTGGTCCTTCGGGTTGCCGGCGTTGAGGCCCGGGAAGACGGTGTAGCGGACGCCGTCTTCGACGCCCCCGTGCCCGCCGTGCGGGTCGATGCCCAACTGGCCGGCGAGGAAGGCCGAGCCCTCGCCGATCTGGGCGCGCGGGCCGCGGTCGCCCACGATGGCGTACGCCCGCCGTCCCTTGTACTCCACCATCGCGAGGTCGCCGTTGCGGGCGCCGTTGAAGTACTTGGGCAGCACGATAAAGGGGACCTGGGTCGGGTCGAGGGCGCGGCCGCTCGCGTAATGGAACGAGGTGTCGCCCTGGTGGTTGGGGTCTTCCTCGCGGATGCGGTCGCGGGTCGCCGGATCGTTGATGCGTCCGTCGGTGTCGATCGTCATGCCCGACTCGTAGACGAGCTTCTCGCCGTCTTGGCGCACCGCGACGCGCGTCGGATCGGTGGCCCTCCGCTGGAAGGTCGCGAGGACGGGGCCTTTCACGCTCAAGGGAGGATTTTCGCCCGTCGGCGCGCTGCCGTCGAAGAACGCGCCCGGGGCGAACGCGGCGCTTTCCATCGTCGCGGGCCCGGCGACTTCGGAGGGGGCGGCGTAGCCGCCCGCCCGCTCGAGCGCCGGCGCGCGCTCGACGGGCTCGGAGGCGGCCAACGGCTCGGTCTGACGCCCGAAACTCGGGGGAACGGGGGCCGAGAGCCCGGCGGCGGAAGGCGCGGAGGCTTCGGCGCCTCCTTTGCCTTTGCAGTCGCAGGCGGAGAGGAACGCCGAGGCTGCGAGCGCCGCCGGGACCCAACGCATGAAATCAGTATGGTGCCGGACGTCCTACCTGGGGCGGGTCCCGGGGCCCAGATGCGGGTAGGCCTAAGGACCTATTCGGTCCAGGAGGGCAGGGTGAAGCGGAACGTTGAGCCCTTTTGGGGCTCGCTGTCGATATCGAGGCGCGAGCCGTGGGCCTGCACGAGGCTGTTGGCGAGCGCGAGGCCGACGCCGAAGCCCTTGGCGGTCTTCCGCCCGGTCTCGGTGCGGTAGTAGCCGCCGAGGATGCGCTCGCGATCCTCCGGCGCGATGCCGATGCCGGTGTCGCGGCAAAACACCTCGACTCCGTTTCCGGCGGAGCGCAGTCCGAGGGCGATCTTGCCCCCTTCGGGAGTGTACTTGATCGCGTTCGAAAGCAGGTTGGTTACGACCAGGGTCAGCGACTCGGGATCGGCGCGGACCGGCAGCGGCGCTTGCGGCAGCTCGACCGAGACGTCGAGCTTCTTGCGCAGCGAAAGCACCTCGAGCCGCAGCGCGGCGTCCTGCAGCAGGGTTTGGAGTTCCACGCGGCGCAGACTCAGCGCGAAGCGGCCCGACTCGAGCCGGCCCATGTTGATTAAGTTCGAGCAGGCCATCGTCAGCGCCTTCACGTTGTCCTTGATCATGCCGTAGTAGCGCTTGCGCCGCTCGGGCGACTCGCCGTCGGAGTCCTCGAGCAGCGCCGTGACGCCGACGATGATCGTCATCGCGTTGTTGAACTCATGGCTGATCGTGCTCACGAGCTGCGTCTTGATCTCGCCGAGCTCCTTCTCGCGCTTGTACTGCTGGTTCAGCCGTTCGGTCAGCTCCCGCATGCAGCGCACGAGGCTCGCCACCTCGGGTCCGGCCTCCTGAGAATTGAACTCCCACGGGTCTCCCAGCTGCCAGGCCTTGGCCTTGGACTCGAGCCCGAGGATCGGCTCGATCATGTGCCTGGAGATGAAGACGCCGAGCAGGATGCTCGAGACGAGTCCCGTCAGCAGGATGACGATGAGGCCCGCGCGCGCGGCGCGGCGCACGACGTCGCGCCGCCGGTCCAAGTGCTCGACCGAGACTTGCTTGAGATCGGTGACGCCGCCGGCGATCTCTTCGAACGGCGTGCTGAGCGAGGCGAGCCTCGCGGCGTCCGCGGGAGAAAGGCGCCCGCTCTGCTTTTGCGCGATCCACTGCTCCTGCTGGGCCACGTAGCGCGCGATGCGGCGCTCGAGGTCGAACAGGGGCCGCTCGTCGGAGCGCGTCTTGAGCACCGAATCGATGTCGTGCGTCGTCGAGCGCAGGTCGGCGAGAGCGGATTGCCGGCGTTCCAGAGACTTTCGATCGCCGGACACCAGGTAGCGGTCGGTCGCGTCGTCCAGCGAGCGCAGCGAGTCGCGCAGCTGCGGCAGCTTGGTCAGGACGACCAGATCCTCGCGGAAAGAGCGCTCGAGGCGCTCCTGCGCCTGCGATTGGAGGAGATACGAAAGCCCCATGCCGATCGCGAACAGCTCGACGAAAGCCACGACCAGCAGGAGCTGCGTCTTGAGCTTGAAGCGGATCACAGCCCGTCCCGTGCCCGGGCCTCGCGCAGGCCCGG
>JACRDR010000179.1 GCA_016212845.1 Elusimicrobiota bacterium | reverse complement strand
GTCCAGCGTTCCTTTTCTTCCGGCGTCTCGACGGCAAGCCCCGGAACTTCCCTCGGCTTCCCCTTCTTGTCGAGCGCGACCATCGTGGCCAGGCAGGAGTTCGTATGGCGCCGCGTGCCTTGGTCGAGGTTCTCGGCGTACACCTCGACGCCGACCTCCATCGACGATCGGCCCACGAAATTGACCTGCGCCTCCACCGTGACGAGCTCGCCCAAGTAGATCGGCACGAGGAACTCGACGCGGTCCATCGCGACGGTCACGACGGGATTGCCCGCGTGGCGCATCGCGCACACGCCGGCCGCCTTGTCGACCATCTGCAGGATGCGGCCGCCGAATACGGTGCCGTTGTTGTTCGCGTCGGGAGGACCCATCAAATCGGAGAGCTCGGTGCGCGCGGCTCGTACGGGCGTCGGTTTTAGCTTCGTCACGACGAGAAACTAGCAAAAATGTCGCGCCGCCGTCGCACCCACATCCCAGGTCCCCCTACCCGGGACCGGCTGGGACCCTTTCTCCGGCTCCTTGACCCCAAGGACCCATAGCCCATTTTGGGGCCTGTGATATGATTTTCCCGCAATTGTCGCGGAAAGTAATGAATCTTGGCTTGGGAGATTCCATGAAGCTAGCCCGCGTTTTCCTGACTCTCGTAATTTCGTGTATGGGCCTTAGCGCCCACGCGCAGCTCGTTACGCGCGGGGCGCCCGCGCAGACGAGCGCCCCCGTCGCCGTCGCCCCGAATCCCGCCGCCCTCGGCGGGATTTTCGTTTCCGGGCCCCAGACGGCGGCCGCGCTCATGACGCCGACGCTCCAGCTCAGCGGAACGGCGGTCACGCAGCGGCTCTTCCTCCCCTCGCCGATGACGCGGCGGACGATCGCGGTCGGCGCCAACGCCGGCGCGGCTCCGATCGCGGCCTCCAAGCTCACGATCGGCGCGCAGGCGGAAGTCGCCGCGTCGGCGGCGCTCGCGCCCGCCCAGGCGATCCAAAACGCGGCCTCCCAGAAAGACGCCCCGGCCGGCTCCATCGAGGGCGCGAACGCGACCGCGTTCGACGGCACGCTCAAGCTCTCCCACGACGTCGGCGGCACCGATGGGCTCGACGGCGGCGGTGTCTTCAACGGCGGCGGCAACGGCGGCTCCAACGACGGGAACAACAACGGCGGCGGAGACGACCACCTCAACAACGGACAGACCCGCACCGCGCTGATCCTCGACACCTTCGACGGCCCCGCGCCCGACCAGGTCGTCGCGAACATGGAGAAGATGCTCGACCAGGGCATCCACGTCGTGTTCATCACCGCCCGCCCCGAGAAGGGCGAGAACTCGGCCGAGTCCGTCCTCACCGCGCGCATGAAGTCCCGCACCACCAACCCCCTCATCGTCGTCAGCTACAACGGCGCCCGCGTCACCGCGAAGAACTCCCGAGCCGAGAACCCCAAGCCCCTGCTCGAGGACCTTCCGGGCCTGCCGCAGAACTCCGTCGAGAAGTTCCGCACCATCGGCGAGACCGTGAAGAAGAAGCTCGGCGTCTCCGGCGACCTCAAGGAGTTCGGCGAGCCCTCCGTCGAGAAGGCGTACATCTACGGCGCGGAGCTCCCCGCCGGCGTCGACGCGAAGAAGTGGACGTCCACCTTCAACCGCGCGCTGAAAGACGCGGGACTGCTGTACAAGATCGAGACGATCACGGACGCCTCGGGCAAGAGCTACTACTACACGCAGTCGACCGCCCTCAAGCTCAACACCGCGCGCATCTTCAACGCGCTCTACTCCGTCTTCCCCCACCTCGATCCGGCCAAGGAGCCGGCGGGCGGGCTTAGAAGCGAGCAGGTGCTGGTCGTCGCCAACCCGGCGAAGGCCCCGAGCTTCCTGCGCACGCTCGACCAGGACGTGCTCCGCGGCGAAGGCTTCTCGATCCAGGGCGCGCAGGACGCCGCCGGCGTCCTCGGCATCCTCGACGCCGTGCTCGGCAAGAACGCGCTCGATAAGGTGTACGTCAGCCGCTCCGAGCTGAAGGACTACGTGGCCTGGGTCGCCCGCCAGGAGAAGTGGGGCCGCAGCTCCTCCGGCGGCTTCACCCCGAACAGCAAGAAGGGCAAGCAGACCGGAATGTACCGGGTCGTCGCCTTTTACCGCGCGATCATCTTGAAGGACTTCATGGGCCGGATCTATCACAGCATCCGCCAGGGCCAGTACGAGGACGCGACGCCCGAGGCGGCCGTGATGCGCCTGACGCAGATGTGGAACTGGCCCGAACAGCAGGGCGTGCGCCTGCCGGCCGAGCTCCAGGCGATCCGCTACAACCCGGCGTGGAACCGCGCCAAGAAGCAGGGGCTCGACTCCGCCGTGGCCTGGGTCCGCAACTACTACCGCCACAACTTCCGCGACTATCCGCTCAACATCAGCGAAAAGGTCGTCTCCCGCATGGTCAACCTCGCCCGCGACGGCGGCAACGCCGTGCAGCTTGACTACACCGACCGGCACACGCGCCGCCGCTACGTCGTCGGCGTCGACCCGGACCGCGTGGAAGTCCGCGAGGACGAGCACGGCGAGTACCTCGTCACCCACGTCTACCGCACCGGCAACGAAGTCCTGTCGAAGACCTACCACGAGTCGGTCGAGGTCAACATCGTCGCCCGCGGCGCCCTCGAGGGCTACGCGGTGCAGGACGAGGCCACCGGCATCTGGTACCTAAACGACAAGCCGAACCCCCGCGTGAAGGTCGTCTACCACTATATGACCCGCGAGTTGCCCCGGTTCTACACCCCGGAGGAGCTCATGGCCAAGTCCACGTCCGTCACCGCGCTCATCGAGCGCATGAAGAACGACAAGGACTACCAGGCCGAGCTGGAGAAGCGCGAAGCGGCCGAAGAGAAGGCGAAGAAGGCCGCCCTCCGCGTTCTCCAGAAGAACGGGAAGGGCCCGAAGGCGAAAGCGAAGGGCAAGTAAGGAGGCCCCGGTGAAACGAAGCCTTTCGGCGATCCTTTCCCTCGGCGTGGCCCTCCAGGGCCTGCCGGCCGCCGCCCAGAACATGGGCCGCGCGGCGAAGCCCGCTCCCGTCCCGGTCGTCAACGCCGGCGCCGGCTACGTGCCGATGTTCAACTTCTCCGTCGGCTCGCCGAACGCGGCCGCCATCGCGATCGGCGGGACCACGACCCTCCAGAAGTCCGTGACCGTGGGCGGCAAGCTCGCCCTGGGTCCCGTCAACGCCGCGTCGGGCCGGATCGCCGTCGGCGCCGCCGTCAACGCGCCGTCCGAGCTCGCGGGCGCCGCGCAGAACGCGCCCCAGACCGTCCAGGCCGGCGCCGCCGCCATGACCACCCTGGCCGCCGTCTCGCAGGCGCACACGAAAGCCGACCGCCCGAAGGGGAACGCCGCCGACATCATGCTCGGCATGAAGTCCTTCGACGGGTCCGGCTCGCGGCTCGAGATGCGCGACATGTCGAGCTCGATCGTCGGCCCGGCGTTCGAGACGCCGATGCCCGACCTCGCCCCGCCTCAGCAGCCGCCGGCCGACGAAGGCGACGACGACGGCGACAAGCGCCTCAAGCTCAGCTTCTCCGCCGCGCAGAAGACCGGCCTGCTCTCCTACGAGCCGACCTTGGCCCTCAACGCCAAGATCAGCCGCGTGCGCGACTTCGAAGGCAGCCGGGCCTACTGGGCGAACTTCAAGAAGGGCGTCGAGATCGACATCGTCGCGAAAGGCGAGAACGTCTACGACCGGCCCACCACGATCACCCGCGCGGTCACCAAGAAGATCAAGGATCTCACTCGTGAAGACTTCCGCGGCACCGTGCCCGAGCACCAGCTCAAGGCGGGCGTCCGCGCCCTGCGCGCCTCGCTCATCTCCCAGCTCGAGGAGAAGCGCAAGTCGTTCAACGGGACCGACCCGATGGTGACCGGGAATACGAACGTCCGCGTCGTCGTCTTCAAGTCCTACCTCGAGATGTTCCGCGAAACGCATGGCCCGAACACGGTGCCCACCCCCGAGAAGCCCGCGCCCCGCGCGCCGCTCGTCGTCGACACCGAGAACCCCGTCCTCAACCCGTTCACGCGCATCCTGCCGCGCGCCGTGTTCCTGGACCTCGACATGCTCGAGGGCCCGGTCAGCGGAGAGCTCCTCTCCGACATGGCGAAGCTCCAGCGCACCGGCGTGTACTTCGTCGCGTTCTCCCGCAAGCCGTACGCGGCGGCCAACTCCATCAAGGAGCGCCTGATCCGCAAGATGTCCTCGTACCAGCTCGGCATCCTCATGCCGATCCGCTTCATGATGGTGACCGACGACGGCGCCGTCATCAGCGACTTGCCCAAAGGCGGCAGCGTCTCTCCGATCGACGTAGAGGCGTTCTCCCCGGCGCAGATGGACGTGTTCCGCGATGCCGCCCGCAAGGCGGCCGAGGAAGCCGGACTCTCGCCCAAGGCCGTCCGCGAGGCGGCCCAGCCCCGCCTCGATGACTTCACCGACGAGATCCCGGGCCTCGCGCGCAAGAAGAAGGCGCAGACCCAGCAGCCGGACGTCCGCTTCGAAGTGACGTTCCCCAAGACCGCGACTGAGGCGCAGGTCAACGCGTGGCGCGCCGCCTTCGACCAGCGCATCGCCGCTCAGGGACTTACGCCGGTCGCCCGGATCGAGAAGGGCGCCGACGGCGTCTCCCGCTACGTCGCGCAGAAGACGAGCATGGCGCAAGTCATGCCCCGGCTGCGACAGGCGCTCGGCAACAAGTTCGGCCTCTACATGAACCCGGGCGACGCGCTCGTGCTGACCGACGACCCCGCGCTCATGAAGGCGAACGAGGGCGCGATCGACATCGCGAAGGAAACCGGGCTCAAGGGCTCGGCGCTCCTCGAAAACGCGCTCGGCCTGCTGCTGGGCGAGCACCGCGAAAACCGCGAGGGCGACCTAGCCGGCTCCGCCTCGCGCATGGCGAGCTTCACCCGCGACCGCCATCGCTACCTGACCGAGTCGCTCGTCGACCAGGACAAGGAAGAGCAGAACATCAACTTCTTCTCGGGCCACGTCGTGCACGCGGCCAACGATTGGCTCGTCTACGAGCTCCAGCAGGGCCGCAAGCCGACCAAGAACGACTACGAGAAGCACCTGCGCGCCCACTGGGAAGAGGGCCTGCTCGAGACCAAGCCGATCGGCCTGCCGCAAGGCCACAACATGTCGGGCTGGCTCAGCGCCTCCGTCGAGCGCGGCCGCGGCATGTACGACTTCGTCGTCGCGGCGTTCGATCGCGGCGAAAAGGTGATCGGCACCGAGATTCCGAACTTCTTCATCGTGAAGGACTACCAGCGCCGGTCGGGCGAGGTGAAGCGGCGCTACATCCTCCACACGATCTTCGACTTCATCACCCTCCGCCCGGACCCGAACAAACCCGGCCAGGCGAAGCTCGTAATCTACGACTTCAAGACCGGCCCGACCAAGACCCGCAAGAAGCTCAACGCCGACCTCCAGGTCCTGACCTACTCGCTCTTCGCCCACGAGCGGTGGTACGGCCGCGACTTCCCGGTCCCCTACCTCGTCGGGCCGGAGAAGTACAAGATCAACGACGTCGGCATCGAGTTCATCTACAACGCGGTGAAGCAGGTGACGACCATCAAAGCGGGCGACCGCGACAAGATTCGCAAGAAGATCATCAGCACGCTCAACGGCATCCACGCCGCGGAGCAGCAGATGCTCGGACTTGCCCCGGCAAAGACAACCAAAGCTAAGGCGGATAAGAAACCCAAAACGAAGAGGTCGTCCAAATGAAGAAGTTCGTCTCCCTCGTAGTCCTCGCGGCGCTTTCGTCGTCCGCGTTCGCACAGACCGTCAATCCCGTCGTCACCGTAAGCGGTAAAGGCTCCGTGTCGGTCGCTCCGGACTGCGCGACCGTGACGTATCAGTTCATCGATGAGACCCGCGGCACTCAGGCGCAGCCCCTGGCCAAGACCGCGGTCCCGTCGCTCGTGGCGAAGAACAACGCCCGCGTCGCCCCGGCGGTCGCCGAGCTCAAGAAAGTCGTCGGCACCGACGGCACGGTCGAAGTCTCCCCCACCGTGCGGCCGATCTACGAGTACGACCAGAAGACCAGCCGGAACATCAAGGTCGGCTTCCAGGTCGTCTCCAACATCACCGTGAAGCTCGAGGGCCGCCAGCCCATCGAGCAGAAGCTCAATCAGCTCTTCGACACGTCCAAGATCGGCGCGGACGAGGTGAACGAGCCCGTGATGGACCTGCAGGAAGCCACCCGCGCCACCGCGGTGCGCGAGGCGAACCAGAAGGCGGTCGACGACGCCATCGCGACCGCGAACTCGCAGCTCGAGAAGGGCGAGTCGCTCGGCCGCATCGTCCAGCGCGGCGAGCGCGTCAACGTCCCGGCGCCCCGCTACGAGATGGCTCGGGCGATGGCCGCGTCGGCCGACGCCCCCGGCGGCGGCGGCACCGCGATCGTCGAGACGGGCAAGGTCACGGTGCAGACCGCGATCCAGTTCGTCTTCGAGGTGCTCGGCACCCCGGCGCGCCTCGGCGCGCAGGCGGCGCAGGGCAAGGGCGGACAGCCCGGCTCATAAGCCTCCTCCGCAGACAAAAAGCCCCGCGGGCCTTGGCCCGCGGGGCTTTTTCTTTACGATATAATCTCCCTCAACATGGGAAACGCCGAGACCGCCGATCCGTTGGCCGCGTTCAAGACCAAGTCCATCCTCATCGTGAACTCCGGGGCGCCCAAGAAGCGCTTCATCTTCCAGAAGCTCCGCGCGCTCGGGCTGCGCGTCACGCTCCTGCAGAAGGAGAACAACTGGGCGGTGCGCTACGCGGACACCCACATCCAGGCCGATCCCTTAAATCACACCGAGTGCATCGCGCAGATCGAGGAGCATCTAAAGGGACAGAAGATCGACGGCGCGCTCACGTTCTGGGAAGAGGACATCCCGCTGTGCGCCGCCCTCTGCGAGCGCTTCGGCTGGGTCGGACATCCCGTCGAGGCCGCGCTCAACTCGCGCAATAAGCTCCGCACCCGCCAGGTGCTCGAGAAGGCCGGGCTCGGCCGCTACTCGACCGCGTTCGCGAAGGTCGCGAGCGGAAAAGACCTGGAAAAGGAAGTCTCCCGGATCGGATTTCCCTGCGTGCTCAAGCCGGCGTGGGGCGCCGAGAGCCAGTTCGTCGTGCGCTGCGAGACGCTCGAGGAGGCGAAGTCCGCCCTCGAGTACATCCAGGCGAACATGACGCCTAGATTCGATCCGATCTACGCCTACGGCACCGAGATCCTCTGCGAACGGTTCCTGGAAGGCGCCGAAGTCGACATGGACATCCTCGTGCAGGACGGGACGATCAAGTTCCACGCCTACACGGACAACTTTCCGACGAAGGAGCCCTTCTTCATCGAAACCGGCGACGCCATGCCCTCGCGCCACGAGTCCTCCGACCTCAAGGCCGTCTATGCGATGGCCGAGGCGATCATCCCCGCGCTCGGACTGAAAAACGGCGCGCTGCACCTAGAGGCGAAAATCACGCCCGAGGGCCCGCGCCTAGTCGAGCTCAACGCCCGCATGGGCGGCGACTACCTCTACGACTGGATCAAGACCGTATGGGGCGTCGACATGATCGAGGAGAGCCTGCGCATCGTGCTCGGCCTCAACTGCGACCCGGCCAGACCGAAGGAAGCGATCACCCACCTCGTCGGCCGGTACCTGATCCCGGAGTCCTCCGGCGTCATCAGCGGACTCGCCGCGCCCGAGATCAAGGAAGGCGCCGGCAAGATCCACGACATCACTCTCCTTAAGGAACTCGGCGACCCCGTGCTCGTCCCGCCGGAAGGCTTCGAGGCGATCGGCTGGGTGGTGGGCCGCGGCAACACCTACGCCGAGTCCGAGCAGAATTTAGACGAGGCGTTCGCGCAGGTCCACATCACGATCGCTAGATTCGACTCGACGTCCGCGATCGGCAAGACGAGGCGCGGCAACCGATTCAACGCCGCCCAAGTCGCGCGACGCCGAATCGTGCAGTCGGCGCGGCTCGAAAAGATTCGCAAGGTCGACCTGAAGGATTTGAAGAGCCTGCACGTCGGCATCCTCTGCAACCGCTACGAGGAGACCGCCGCCGCCGACGTCGAGGACGGCAAGAGCGAGGCCGTAGTCCACCAGGACCTCACCTCGGTCGGCTTGAACATCCAGAAGGCGCTCGAGTCGAAGGGCCACAAGGTGACGTTCTTCGACATGAACGAGACGCCGCTGCCCTTCGAGAAGATCTCGGAGGCGAACGTCGACCTGATCTTCAACGTCTGCGAGCGCATCAACAACTCGTCGTTGCTCGAGCCGCACGCGGCGGCGATGCTCGACTGCCTCGGCATCCCCTACACCGGCTCGAACCCGCTGACCCTGGCGATGTGCATCGACAAGATCAAAATCAAGAAGATCCTCGAGTACCACCAGATCCCGACGCCGAAGTTCGACTACGCGTTCTCCAAAGAGGACGCGATCCGCGAGGACCTGCGCTACCCGCTGATCGTCAAGCCGGCCAACACCGACAACTCGATCGGCATTTCCAACAAGTCCGTCGTCACGAGCCTGAAAGACTTGAAGGAGCAGGTGCGCTACGTCGTCGACGAGCTGAAGCGCCCCGCCCTCATCGAGGAATTCATCCAGGGCGACGAGGTGGACGTGAGCATCATGGGCAACGAAGAGCGGGTCAAAGTCCTGCCGCTCTCGCGCTCCCTATTTAACGAGATGCCCGAGGGATTTTGGGGCATCTACCCGTTCAAGGCGAAGTGGGCCGAAGACCCGGTCTACGAGAAGATCAAGGTCGAGCGCCCGGCGAAGTACTCGCAAAAGCTCACCGCGCTCATCTCGGAGATCTGCCTGGACGCCTACAACATCTTCGACTGCCACGATTACGCGCGGATCGAGGTCCGGGTCGACCGGCACGGCAACCCGTACGTGCTGGAGATCAACCCGAACCCGTCGATCAACCGGGGCGACTGCGTGCCGAACTGCGCGGAGATGATCGGCCAATCCTACGAAGCCTTCATCGAGGAGATCATGAAGGAAGCGATCCTCCGCTACCAAGCCCGGCCGCCGTACTTCCACCTGCAAAGCTCGATCGTCTCGCTCTAAATCCGAACAGCTGGTGCCAGGCACCAGCTGGTCGGATTTAGCGGCCGTATTCGACGCCGTCGGTGGTTTGCTCGATCGCGGGCGGGTCTTGGACTTGATTGCGCTGCTGCTCGGCGGCGCAGCTGGCCATCGAGTTGATCGCGAGAGCCCCTAGAACGACGCCGGCGGCGATCGTGTTGGCGCGGTCTTCCTGCCGGCGCCGCTCCTGCTGTTCACGGCGCCGCTCTTCGCGGTGGCGCT
>JACRDR010000169.1 GCA_016212845.1 Elusimicrobiota bacterium | reverse complement strand
CGCCCCAGCGGTCCTTGATCGCGGCGTAGTTCTCCCGCACGGAATTCGGATCGGTGACGTCTCCGGTGAGCGCGAGCGCGGTGCCGCCCGCGAGCTCCACCATGCGCGCGGTCTTCTGAAGGAGATCGACGCGCCGGCCGACGATCGCGACGTTCCAGCCCTGCTTGCCGAGCTCGACGGCGAGCGCCTGGCCGAGGCCGGAGGAGGCGCCCGTCACGACGGCCCGCGGCGCGGCTCCGGGGGCGGCTCCGGCGATCGGGGAGGCCGGCAAGGTCAAACCGACGGTTTGGGCGTGCGCGGTCAGGGTGAAGGCTAAAACGGCGACGAGGCTCATCCCGCTCAGGATAGACGGGAAGGGGCGGGGAGGGGAGTGCCCTTCGGCCCTTTTCCGGGACCGTTGGTCCTACTGCAAAGCCTTGTTCAGCACCGCCAGGAGGTCGGGCTCGATCCAGCGAGCGTTCAGGATGGCGGCGCAGCCCGCGTCGGCGCGGCGGGCGGGGACGGCGACGAGGGACAGGCGGCCCATCGATTTCCAGGCGTCGACCCGGACGACCCCGGAGACCGTCCGGCGGGTGCTCCAAAGGCCGGCGAGTTCCGCGGTGTCGAACGCGACCGAGCCCGGGGCGAGGCGGATGGTCTGGCTGTACGTGGCGGCCCGGATGGCCGCAAATCCGAGGGAGAGTCCGAGGAGCGCGGACGCGGCGTAGACGAGCGCGGCTTTCGGCCGGCGGAGCCTGAGCCGGAACCGGGCCGCGGCCAACCCCGCCAGCGAGAGTCCCACGACGAACGCGAGCGGAGAGAGAACCCAGCGGACCTCGGGCGACTCCTCCCGCTCGAGCAGGACGCCGGTGGGGAGGATTTGGACCCTCGCTTCTCCGAGCGCCCCGTGGAGCTTGGCCGCTCGGCCGATCTCGGGGGCCTCTCCGGCGGGAGCGAATGGCTCGGCGGCCCCGCGCGGGCAGGCCGAGGGGCCTCCCGGAAGCCGTTCTTGGAAGCGGGGGAGCCAAAACAGCGAGCCCAAAGCCAGGAAGGCGACCAAGCTCCAGCCGTGCCGGGAGTCGGGCTCGGCGGGCGCGGCCTTCCGGAAAGGCGTCACGGCGAGAGGATGCCTCCGTCCTCCCCTACTGTCAAGCCGACTTTCGCTGACACGGCCGCTCTGGAAGGGCCTCCTAGACCCGGGTATCCTCTTATGATAGACTGGCGGAAATACGCTTCCGCCCGTCGGGGAGCGTTTTTCACCCGTGGCCGACAAGACTAATCCCGCCCTTCGCGAAAAGGTCGTCATGATCGTCGACGACGACGACAGCGTGCGAGAGCTCCTCGAATACGTGGTCAAGAAAGAGGGCTTCTCCGTCGTAAAGGCGGTCGACGGCGAGGAAGCCCTGGCCAAGATCGCCAGCCTGCCGCCCGCGGTCATCCTCCTCGACCTGATGCTCCCGCGCTACGGCGGCTACGAGGTCCTGCGGAAGCTGCAGCACGGCCCCACCGCCGACATCCCGATCATCATCATCACCGGCCGCTACACCGAGCGGACCACGACCGAGATGATCCGCCAAGAATCGAACGTCGTCGAGTTTCTCGAAAAGCCGATCAAGACGAACGTGCTGGCGTCCTTGCTGCACCGGATTTTGAAGACCGAGTCGTCTACGTTGGAGGCCAAGCCCAAACTCCCGGGCTGGTAAAGAAATGGATCAAGACCCTTCCGCCGCCCCCGACCTCTCCGATCCCAAGGATAAGCTCATCCTGATCGTCGACGACGACGAGAGCATCCTCGACCTGATGGAGCACGTCGTTAAGAAAGAGGGCTTCCGCGTCGAGCGCGGGGTGGACGGACAAGAGGCCGTGCAAAAGGCGCAGCAGCTCTCGCCCGACCTCATCATCCTCGATTTCATGCTGCCCGGCATGGGCGGCTACGAAGTGGTGAAGGAGCTGCAGGGCGGCGAGACCGTCCGCATCCCGATCCTCGTCGTCACGGGCCGCCATCTCGACCGGCAGTCGATCGACATGGTCAAGCACGAGACCAACGTGCGCGAGTTCATGGAGAAGCCGATCAAGCCCGTCTTCCTGGGCGCCGCGCTCCACAAGCTGCTCGGCACCCGCCCGCCCGAGATCAACCGCAAGCCCGGCAATCGGTGGTAGGCAGGGCGCTCTCCCTCCTACTCTTCCTCGGCGCGCTCGTGTGGGCCGACGTGGCCCGCCGCGCCTACGTCTCCTGCCGCGCGGGCGAGCGCTATCTCGAGTGGAATAGGAACCCCAAGCTCCAGCGCGAGCATTGGGACGCCTGGCTCAAGAAGCGCGAGGCGTTCTTCGACGCCGAGCTGGCCCGGGGCGCGATGACGAAAGACGAGCGGATGTGGCGCTCGCGCGCCGCCAAGGCCGAGTACGACGAGCGGGTCTCCGAGAGCAATCTCAAGTACGCGGTTCGCTGGTTCGAGACCACCGTCGACCTCTTCTCCATGCCGCCGTCGCCCTGGTCCGCCGAGGCGAAGGCCCTCCTCGGCCCCGCCCGCGAGGATTGGCGGCGCGAGCTCGCCTCCAAGGGCCTTTCGCTCGACGACTTCGCGGCCCGATGAGCCGGCGGCTGCGTGGCTGGCTCAAGCTCCTCCTCGGGCTCGCTCTCGCTCCGGCGGCCGCGGCCATGCTCGTCGCCGCCGCGAAGGCGCTGACGATGCTGCTCCAGCGACCGGCCGACACGCGCTACTTCCTGCTCGGCTGCGCGGCCTACCCCGTCGCGCACTACGCCACGACCGGCCTCGGCATCGACGCGCCGCGACGGTTCCTGTACGTTTTCGCGCACGAGCTGACGCACGCGATCGCGGCGATGGCGAGCGGCTACCGGATCAAGTCCTTCGTCGTCGGCAAGGACGGCGGACACGTCGACATGTCGGATTCCAACGTCTTCGTCGCGCTGGCGCCCTACGTCCTCCCGTTCTACGGCCTCCTCGTCGTCGTGGCCTATCGCGTCTGGCTTTGGAAGGACCCGAACGCGGGCATCCTCGCCAACGAGGTGTTCCTGCTCTGCCTGGGCGCCGCCCTCGCGTTTCATTGGGTCTTCACGTGGACGGCGCTGTGGTCGGTGCAGCAGCCGGACCTCGCTCTCGCGGGGGGAACTCTGTTTTCGCTCGTGCTCATCTGCCTCGGCAACGGCGCGGTGGTGCTCGTCGCCCTCAAGTGCCTCTTCCCGAAGCTGGTGTCCCTAGACGGTGCCTTCCGGTTCGTCTTCGACGCGTCGATGTCCGTCTGGACCGCGCCCCTGCGGTTCCGCTAGGCCTTCCAAGAAAGTAGAATGAGAACGCGCGCGCATCCGCGTACGCACGCGCGTACGAGAAATGGCCAAGCGAAAACCCCGGTGGCTGCGTGCCCTGCTCTTCCCTTTGCGGGTCGCCGCGCTCATCGTGCTCGGGGCGCTGCTGCTGGTGGCGGGCTCCGCGCTATTTTTGCGCTTCATGCTGACGCGCGAGGAGCTCGTCTCCGTCATCGCCTCCCAGCTGCAGGACGCGCTGCACCGGCCGGTGCAGGTCGCCGACGTGAACGTGATGCTGCTGCAGGGCGTCCGCATCCGGGGCCTGCGCGTGCTCGAGGCGCCGGGCTTTCCGGGCTCCGAGTTCCTGGCCTCCGAGATCGCCGTGGCGAAGTACCGCTGGAAAGCGCTGCTGCAGCGCCGCCTTGAGTTCAGCGAGGTGCGGCTCGTCTCTCCCCGCATCCAGATCGTGCGGCGCCAGGATGGCGAATGGAACGTCCAAAACCTCCTGCGGGCGCGTCCGGAAGAGCCGAAGGCTCAGCTCATGCTGCCCGTCAGCCTCGCGGCCGACGTCGTCTCCATCGAGAACGCGGAACTCTCGGTGCGCGACCTCGAGCGCCAGCGCCTGATCACGGTCCGCAATTTCGATCTCACCGTCAGCGATTTCAGCTCGAGCGACGCCTTCCCGTTCAAGCTCGCGTTCGAGACGACCGCCAACCTCGGCGCCAAGCCCATCGAGCTCAAGGGCACGGGCTCGGGCCAAATCTCGCTCGCGTCGTTCTCGTGGAAGGACGCCTGGCTCGAGTTCGAAAAGCTCCGGGTTTCATCCGACGGCGACGAGGTCTCGGCGACGGGCAAGGTGGCCGGCTTCGGGGCGCCGAACGTGGACGTGAAGCTGAAGCTGCCGCGCATGACCTCCGAGTCGCTCGGCCGCTACCGGCCCGTGCCGGCGGGCATATCGATCCCGCCGATGCTCG
>JACRDR010000168.1 GCA_016212845.1 Elusimicrobiota bacterium | reverse complement strand
CGTACCGCGTCATTGGCTCGCCTCGAGCAAGCCGGTGGGCGAACTGGCGGAGGCGCTGCTCGTCTCCTCGGGAAGCTTCCGCGTCGACCGCAAACGGATGATCGAGGTGCTCGGCCGCTTTCAGTCCGCCGATCCCTACACCTTCCTGCTGCCGTGGCTGCGGCTGGCGGTCGCGTCGGGAGCCCAAAGGATCGCGCTCAAGAATTCCACGGAAAGCCTCGAGCTCACCTTCGACGGGAAGCCGCTCGAGGAGCGCTGGTGCAAGGACCCGTTCGCGCCCCTGCTGGAAGGCGACGAGGAAAACGACGCGGAAGCGGAGCGGCACAAGCAGCTCTCCCGCGGACTCCTCGCGCTCCTCCCCCTCGAGCCCGACGCCGTGGCGGTCGACTCGGGGAAGGTCCGCCTGCGACTTCAGCCGAAGGAAGCCGGCGAACCGTCCTGGCTCGAGGCGGGAGCCCCGACGACGATCCGGGTGAAGCTGCCGCGCGCCTTCGCCGCGCGCGCGCTCGAGCGGGCGAAAGACGCTTGGGGCCTGGCGGACGCCCAGCTTACGATCGACGGAAGAAAGCTGCCGTCCTGGGAGCCGGCTCCGGGCGTGGGCGAGCGCTTCGAGGAGGACCGCGTGCGCGGAGTCCTCTATCGCGCCGAGGGCGAGGCGCCGCCGGTGCGCGTCTACCATCTCGGCGTCGCCCTCGACGGCGTCGACGCGAGCCTGCCCAAAGGCGTCACCGGGCGCATCAGCTACGACGGCATTTCGCTCGACGCGTCGCAGGCCAAGCCGGTCCAGGACGCCGCGTTCAAAGGCGCGGTGAAAAGCACCCGCAAGGCTTGCGCGGAACTCCGGCAGGCCGGCAAGCTCGGCGAGGGCTCGCCCGTCCTGCGCGCTTTCGCCTACACGAAAGGCGGCGTCTACGCGACCGCGGCGGCCGCGGTGCTCTCCTTCTCGCTCCTCGTCGCCGGCGCAGACGCGCGCCCGGAGGTCGCCTGGGCCGCGGCGATCGTGTACTCGGCGACGACCGCGGGCGTCCTCCTCGTGCTCGGCGCGTGGTTTCTCGCTCGCCTCTCCGGCCGCCGCAATCCGTTTAAGGCTTAAAGCTATAATCCCCGCATGACCCCTTTCCTCCTTCGCGTCCTCGCCGCCGCGCTGTTCGCCTTCGAGGTGCCCGGCTTCGAGCTGGTCTACACCGAGCCCGTCGAGACGACGCTCCAAAACGCCGATCTGCGCGCCCCGCACGTCGTGTGGCCCGAGATGATCGACGCCGCCAAGAGAAGCGTCGACGTCAGCCAGTTTTACGTGACGCCCAAAGCGGGCGGACGCCTCGACGCGACGCTCGCGGCGCTTGAGCGCGCGGCGAAGCGCGGCGTGAAGGTGCGCGTCATAGCCGAGAAGAAGATGGCCAAGGCCTCCGAGGAGGGCTTCGCCGCGCTCGGCAAGATCGAGGGGCTCGAGCTTAGGATCATGGATTTTTCGAAGATCGGCGGCGGCATCACCCACGCGAAGTATTTCGTCGTCGACTCGACCGCCGCCTACCTCGGCTCGCAAAATTTCGATTGGCGCTCGCTCACGCACATCCACGAGCTCGGCCTGCGGACGACGGAGCCCTCCATCGTCGCCGGGCTCGCCGCGATCTTCGCCCACGACTGGGACGCGGCCGCGAAGGTCGAGAAGGGCGAGACGGTCGAGCCGCTTCGGAAAGAGCGCGGCCTTCCGCCCGAGGGCGCCCGCGCCTACCTCGTCGCCAGCCCGTGGAAGTGGGACCCGGAGGGCGTCGCCGACTCCGAGGCGGAGCTCGCGCGCCTCCTCGGCTCGGCGAAGGAAAGCGCGGTCGTCCAATTGCTCGACTACAACCCGCTCTCTTTCGGCACGCGCCGCTTCTACGCGCCGATCGACAACGCGATCCGGCTCGCGGCGACCCGCGGCGTGAAGGTGCGGCTCATGGTGTCGCACTGGAACACCGAGGAGCCCGCGATCGACCATCTAAAGAGCCTGTCGCTCATCCCGAACGTCGAGATCCGCATCGTGACCCTTCCGCCATCGAAGGACGGCTACATCCCGTATTCGCGCGTGATCCACTCGAAGTATCTCGTGGTCGATGGTAAGACGCTTTGGCTCGGCACGAGCAACTGGGCGGGCGGCTATCTCGACGACTCGCGCAACGTCGAGGCGGTGGTCTACGACGAGGCGCTCGCGAAGCGGGTGTCGGCGATCCACGACCAGCTCTGGACCTCCTCCTACGCCGCGCCGGTCGACGTCGCCAAGGCCTACCCCAAACCCAAGAAGTAGGCTAACCTTCGGGTATGAGCGAGGCCGAGGAACCGGTCGACCCCGAGGTGATTCCGCCGGGCGGGACCCCTCCCAAGAGCGCTCCGGGCCCCAAGACGTTCTTCCACCCCATGAGCGGCGTGACGATCCTGGCGATCGACTGGCTCGCCTTCGGGATCGAACTGCCGACGCAGTTCATCGCGGAGCCGTTCGTCGCGGCGGCCGCCTTCGGCTTCACGTTCTGGATCGTCTCGAAGATCCAGGAGTCGCACGGCGACTCTCCGCGGGTCGCGGGACTCAAGGCGCTGCTCGGCGCGATCGCCGCGGGCGTCCCGTTCCCGGTCACGGGGACGATCATCGGCACCGCGATCATCATGCTCTCCGGCCTGCCGAAGAAGCTCCCCAGGCCCTGAGTTACTTAAGACTGGGGTCAGACCCCAAAGTTAAGTAACTAGGCCTTTAGGCCCGGCTTCCGTAGGCCCAATGGACCCAGGAGCGGTGGGGCCGGCGGGCACAAACTGTCGGCATGGCTCCCGGCCTAATCCTGATGGCGTTCGTGAGCGCGGCGATGGCGATGCCCGACGCGGGCTTCTTCTCGACCGGCGTTTTCGAGGGGATCACCAACGATCTGCGCGACGCGGGCGCCCTCATCGGACAGCGGCAGGCCGCCTTTACCCCCGCCCTGGCCTCGCCGCCGCCACCGAGCGAGTTCCCGGTCCGCGGCATCGACGTCTCGCATCACCAAGACGACATCGACTGGAAAAAAGTCGCGACCGCCGGGCTCAGCTTCGTCTACATCAAGGCGACCGAAAGCGACGACTTCACCGACGACCGGTTCATGGAGAACTGGAAAGGCGCGGGCCAGGCCGGACTCCGGCGAGGCGCCTACCACTTCTACGATTTCTGCAAGAAGGGCGCGCCGCAGGCGCAGCTGTACTTAGACACCGTGCCCGTCGAGTTCGAGGGCCTGCCGCCGGTCGTCGACCTCGAGCTGTCCGGCTCGTGCCGCCGCCTGCCCAAGCCCGCGGCGTTCAAGAAGGAGTTCGACGCCTTCGTCGCGAAGATCCAGGCCGCGCACCGCGAGGCGCCGCTCCTCTACGTCTCCTACGAGATCTACGACCGCTACTTCGCGAACTCGCCGGAACCGCTGCGCATCTGGATCACGGACTTCATCGGCCGGCCCGCGCTCTCCGACAAGCGCGACTGGGTGATGTGGCAGTTCTCGGAGAAAGGCCGCATTCCCGGCATCGGCGGCCCCGTCGACCTCGACGTCTTCAACGGCACGCCGCAGCAGTTCGCCGCGCTCGGCGTCGACCCCGCCCCCGTCCTAGTCGCCAGCGAGCGCTGACGTCGCCAGGCGCAGCGCGAGCGCGCCGACGCAGATGAGCGACGCCCCCGCGTACGCCGCCCCCGGAAAATAGACCGCGGCGTCCGGACGCGTGAAGTGGACGAACAGCTTCGTGAAGACGAGCGGCGCGAGCAGCGAAGCGAGGCTCGCCAGCGACACGAGGCTCCCCTGCACCTCGCCTTGCCGGTCCGGCGGCGTGTGCCTCCCGATGACGGACTGGATCGCCGGGATCGTAACGCCCGCCAGCGAAAAGAACACGACGATCGCGTACATCATCCAGCCCCGCGAGGCGAGCGAGAACAGCAGAAACGAGATCGCGTAGACCGAAAGCCCGAGGGTGAGCGCGCTGCGGTCGCCCAGCTTGCGCACGAGCCGCTTGGTCAGCTGCGTCTGCGCGATCGCCATCATGAGTCCGACGAAGGAGAGCGAGACGCCGACCTGCCGCGCCGTCCAGTGGAACTTCGTCTCGGTGTAGAGCGTCCAGTTCACCGGATGCACCTGCCCGGCGAGGAACACGAGGAAATAGATCCACACGAACACGACGAAGTCCGACGGCTGGAGGATGCGCAGCACGGACGCCAGCGGGTTGAGCTGCTTCCACTTCACCTGGCGGCGCTTCGACGGAGGCAGCGATTCCGGCAGCACCAGAAGCCCGTATAGGAAGTTGGCGGCGTTTAGGATCGCGCTCGCGACGAACGGCGCCCTCGGCCCGAACGTCCCGAGCACGCCGCCGAGCAGGGGCCCGAAGATGAAGCCGAGCCCCCACGCGGCGCCGATCATCGCGAAGTTGCCCGCCCGCGAGTCGTGGTCGCTGATGTCGGCCATATACGAGCTCGCCACCGTCAGGGTCGCGCCGGTGAGGCCGGAGATGACGCGCCCCACGAAAAGCAGCGGCAGGGTCGGGGCGAAGGCCATGAACTGGTAGTCGACCGCCGCGCCCAACAGCGAGCTCAGCAGGATCGGCCGGCGTCCGAAGCGGTCGGACAGGCTGCCCAACACCGGCGAGGCCGCGAACTGCATGAACGCGTAAGCGCCGATGAACCAGCCGAAATGCTCGGAGACGTACGTCGGATCGGTGGAAAAACGGCGCAGGACGTCCGGCAAAACGGGGATGATGACGCCCAATCCGGTCGCGTCGAGCAGGATGGTGGCGAAGATGAACGGTACGCCCGCCTGCCGCTTCATCTAGCGGGGGCGTCTCTTGGCGGAGGGGCGGGCGGGACGATAGCCCTTCGAGGGCTTCGGCATGTCCTTCGAGTGCACGTGGTCCTCGAGGTCGCGGTTGGCGCGCTCGCGGCGGGCCTCCAGCGCCTCCTTGGGCGGGTTCGACGGGATCAGGCAGTCGCAGCCCTCGCCGATGAGGTCGCGCCGGCCGTTCTGGATCAGCGCCTCGCGCACCTCGAAATAATTCCGGGGCTGGAAGAACTGCAGCAGCGCGCGCTGCACCTTCCGGTCGCGCATGCCCTTGGCGACCTTGATCTCGGCGCCGGTCATCGGATCGCGGCCCGTGTAGTACATCGCGGTCGCCACGTCGAAGGGCGCCGGGATGAAGTCCTGCACCTGGTCGGGCTTGTACCCGTTGCGCTTGAGGAAGACCGCGAGCTCGATCATCTCCTTCGCCGTCGAACCGGGGTGGCTCGAGATGAAGTACGGCACGAGGTACTGCTTCTTCCCCGCCTTCTCGCTCTCCCGCTTGAACTTGTCCGCGAAGTCCTCGAAGGTGTCGTGCGTCGGCTTCTTCATCGCGTTGAGCACGCCGGGGTCCGTGTGCTCCGGCGCGACCTTCAGGCGCCCGCCCACGTGATGCCGCGTCAGCTCGCTCATGTACTCGGGCGAAAGCCGGGCCAGGTCCATGCGGATGCCGCTGGCGACGACGACCTTCTTCACTCCGGGAACGGCTCGCGCCTTCTTCATGAGGTCGACGAGCGGGCCGTGGCTCGTCCCCAGGCATTTGCAGATCGTCGGATGTACGCACGACAAGCGCCGGCATATCTTCTCCACCTCCGGCTTCGTGCAGCGCATCTCGTACATGTTCGCCGTCGGACCGCCGATGTCGGAGACCGTGCCCTTGAACTTTGGGTCGGCCCCCATCGTCTCGAGCTCGGCGAGCACGCTCTCCTGCGAGCGCGACACGATCGTCCGGCCTTGGTGCGTCGTGATCGAGCAGAACGTGCAGCCGCCGAAGCAGCCCCGCATGATCGTCACCGAGTCGCGGATCACCTCGTAGGCGGGGATCGGGTCCCGGTAGCGCGGATGGGGCAGGCGCGTGTACGGCAGGCCGAAGTACCAGTCCATGCGCTCCTTCGACACCGGCAGCTGCGGCGGATTCTGCACGACCGCGCGCCGGTCGTGGTACTGCACGATCGTCCGCGCGTTGAGCGGGTTCGTCTCATGGTGGATCGCCGCCGTCGCCTTGAGAAAATCGTCCTTGGAGCCCTTCACCGCCTCGAACGACGGGATGTGCCGCACCGTGTCCGACGCCGCCGGCGGCATCTCGCTCGCGCCCAGGGCGTAGGCGACGCCCCGCAGGTCCCGCATGTCTTTGGCGGTCTGGCCCGCCTTGAAGCGCCGCGCCAGCTCGAGGATCGTCTCCTCGCCCATGCCGTAGGCGACGAGGTCCGCCTTCGAATCGAGCAGGATGGAGGGCTTCACCGTGTCCGACCAGTAATCGTAGTGCGCGAGCCGCCGGAGCGAGGCCTCGACGCCGCCCGCGATCACCGGCACGCCCGGGAACGCCTCGCGCGCGCGCTGGCAGTAGGGCATCGTCGCGCGGTCCGGCCGGAGTCCGATCCGCCCGCCCGGCGAGTACGCGTCGTCGTTCCGGTATTTCCGGTTCGCGGTGTAGTGGTTGATCATCGAGTCCATGTTCCCCGCGCTGATCGCGAAGAACAGGTTCGGACGGCCGAAGGTCTTCCAGGGTTCGCAGGAGCGCCAGTCGGGCTGGCTAAGGATGCCGACGCGGAATCCTGCCGCCTCGAGCACGCGCCCGAGGATCGCCATCGCGAAGGAGTAGTGGTCGACGTAGGCGTCGCCGGTGACGAAGACGACGTCGACGCCGTCCCACCCGCGCTGGACCATCTCTTCGCGGCTCGTCGGGAGAAAGAGGTTCTGCACGGCCATGAACTCCTATTGTAGCAGGCGGAGACGGTCTCCTTTCGTGGTATCATACGCTGATGTTCGCCGAGGTTCTGCTGGTTCTGGCCGTCTCCGGCCGCGCCCAAATCGCCCCCTTTCAAGTCGTCCCCGTCATCCGGAAGCTCGGCGGGCCGGCCTACGTCCGCAAGCCGACGAAGGACGAGACGAAGCTCATGGCCGACGAGATCGAGAGGCGGCTCGCCGCCCTCGACCAGCGGCTCAAGGACGAGAACGCCGAGTTCGACCGCGAAAGCCTGTCCTTGGCCGGGGCGATGCCGGAGAAAGACCTCGCCCGCGTGCTCGCGAAGTACCCGAAGGCGCCCCTTTTTCTCGAGTTGACGATCCTCTCCCGCCGGCTGCAGGCGTACCAGGAAACGGGAGAGCTGCCGGCCGACATCCCCGACAAGGACGCGATCCGTGAGCTGCTCGAAAAGCCGTGGGAAAAGTCGGCGCCGATGCCCGAGCTCGAGACCGATATCGTCAAGCTCGAGGCGCAGGTCGCCCGCTACGCCCGCTTGATGGAGCCGAAGCTCGCCGCCCCCAAGCCGGCCCCGGAGAAGCCGCTGCCCGAGGCGCCCGCGGTCGAAAACGACCTCCCCGCGCCTCCGCCGCCGGTCGAACTCGCCGCCGACGCCGGAAGAGGGCGCGAGGCGGTCGATCCCGTCCCGGCGCTGCTGAATCAGCTTTTCTCGCCCGATCCGCGCCAGCGGGCGCTCGCGGCCGACGAGCTCGCCCAGCACGGCGCGCGCGAGGCGGTCACGCCGCTCACCTCCGCTCTTGACGACCTCGACGCGCGCGTGCGCTCGAGCGCCGCGCTCGCCCTCGGCGCCCTCGGCCCGCTCCCCCCCGAGTCGCTCGAGGCGCTCGGCTTCGCCCTCAAGGATAGGAACCCCGACGTGCGGCTCTCGGCGCGCACCGCGCTCGAACGCCTGAAGTGAACGTCCGGCCGATCGGCGTCCTCCGCTCCTGCTTCAAGGAGAAGTTCGGCACGCCGCGCCAGCCGCATCTCGCGCCCGGCGCGTCCGCGACGCTCACCCTCGACGCCGCGCACGTGCCCGAGCAATCGCTCGCGGGGCTCGACGGCTTCAGCCACGTCTGGCTCTTGTCGTGGTTCCATCTGAACACCAACAAGAAGCCGCTGCCCAAGGTGCACCCGCCGCGGCTCCAAGGCGGGAAGGTCGGGCTCTTCGCCTCGCGGTCGCCGCACCGGCCGAATCCGATCGGCCTCTCCCTCGCCCGCCTCGAGAAGATCGACGGCGCGACCCTGCACCTCTCCGGCATCGATCTCGTCGACGGCACGCCGATCCTCGACGTGAAGCCCTATATCCCCGAAAGCGACGGCGCGCCGAAGGCCTCCGCGGGCTGGACCTCGGAGGCGCCCTTCACCCCGATGGCGGTTCGCTTCACAGAGCGAGCCGATTCCGACGCCGCCGCGGCCGAAGCGCGGCTCGGCCTGAGCGGACTCAAGGAGCTCCTGCGCGACCTGCTCGGCCAAGACATCCGCAATCCGCGCGACCGCGCGCAGAGCAAGGACGGCGTCGATCTCGGCTTCTTCCTTCACGACTTCGAGGCGAGATTCTCCGTCGAAGGCCGAGTCGCCACGGTGCTCCGGCTCGAGACCGGGACCGAGATGCACCGCAATCCGCGCCGCCGCGCGTAATTCACCCCGCCGTCACCTCGCCGCCCCACGCCGCTGTTATAAGGGAAGGTGCAGGGAGGGCGACATGGGAAGAGTCCTGAAGGCGACCAAGCTCGGCCTGGAGGCGGCGAGCGTCCTGCTTCTCGGGGAGGAGCTCAACAAGAGGGGCCCGAAGCGCAATCATCGCGCCCCGACGGCGCGCGCGACGACCCGGCGGCGGACGTCCCGGAAAGCGATCCACCGGTCTCAACGCTCGACGCGCCGCATCCGGCGTAAGGCGGTCCAGACCGCGCGGCGCATGGGGCGGAAGGAGGGACGGGAGATCTCCCCCGTCTAAGGGAAGGCTATTCCCCGGCCAGGGGAGGGAGCTTCGAGAGGACGACCTTCGGGTGGTTGTCCTGGAAGTACTTGCAGTCCCATTCCTTGACGAACAGGATCACGGGCGAGCCGTGCGCGTCGGTCGCGAGGCGCGCGCCGATGGGCAGCGTCTCGGGCCGCACTTCGGAGCCCTTGCCGATCCAGCGCACGAGCGTCCAGGTCGCCGCCTCAAGCCGGGACTCCGCGCGGTACTCGGAGCGCAGCCGGTGCTGGAGCACGTCGAACTGGAGGATGCCGACCGCGCCGAGAAGCGGAATGCGCGAGGAGGCGCCGGGCACCGTGAAGCTCTGCACGACCCCTTCCTGCAGGAGATGGTCGAGGCCGGTGCCGAAGCGCTTGTACTCCGCGGTGTTGGCCGAGTGCAGGTACGCGAGGTGCTCGGGCGCGAAACGCGGCATGCCCTTGAAAGCGATCTTCGGGTCGGTCGTGAGCGTATCGCCGATGCGAAACTGCGCGTGGCCGACGATGCCGACCACGTCGCCGGCGTACGCCTCGTCCACCGTCTCGCGGTCTCGGCCGAGCACCTTGTGCGAACTCGAGAGGCGGATCGACTCTCCGGTGCGGGCGAGGGTCACCTTCATATCGCGCTCGAACTTGCCCGAGCAGACGCGGACGAAGGCCAGCTGGTCGCGGTGGCGCGGGTCCATGTTCGACTGGATCTTGAAAACGAAGCCGGAGAAGCGGTCGTCGGCGGGCTCGACGATCCCGTCCCTGAGCGTCTGCGCGCGCGGCGGCGGCGCGAACTCGAGGAAGCCGTCGAGCAGGAGCTGGATGCCGAAGTTGTTCACCGCGCTGCCGAAGAAGACGGGCGTCATGTCCCCCGCCTTGATCGCGGCCTCGTCGAACGGCTCGCCGGCGTGGTCGAGCATCTCGACCTCCTCGAGCACGCGGCGGCGGGTCTCGGATGAGAGCTTGCCGCCGATCTCCTCCTCCATGGCGCCGACGACGGTCACCGGCGCGCGGTAGGCGCCGCCGGGCGTGCGCTCGAAGAAATGGATCTTCCTGCCGCGGCGGTCGAGCAGGCCGGTGAACTCGTCGCCGGAGCCGAGCGGCCAATTGACCGGCCACGGGTGCAGCTGCAGCTTCTTGTCGATCTCGTCCAAGATCGCCAAGGGCTCCATCGCCGGGCGGTCGAGCTTGTTCACGAAGGTGAAAATCGGGATCTGGCGCATGCGGCAGATCTCGAAGAGCTTGAGCGTCTGGCTCTCGATGCCCTTCGCCGCGTCGAGGACCATGATCGCCGCGTCGACCGCGGTGAGCACGCGGTAGGTGTCCTCGGAGAAGTCCTTGTGGCCCGGGGTATCGAGGAGGTTCACGTGGAAGCCCTCGTACTCGAACTGCAGAACCGTGGAGTTGACCGAGATGCCGCGCTTGCGCTCGAGCTCGAGCCAGTCGGAGGTGGTGTTCTGCTCCTTGCGGCGCGCGGTGACGCTGCCGGCGAGCTGCACCGCGCCGCCGTAGAGCAGGAGCTTTTCGGTCAGCGTCGTCTTGCCGGCGTCCGGGTGCGAGATGATCGCGAACGTCCGGCGCTTTTGGATCTCGCGGCTGTCGATCATGATCCGGCGGAAAGGATAGCACACCTGGGCACCCAGAATGCCACAATGCGCCGATGCTGCTCTCCCTTTTCCTCTTCCTCGCCGCGCACGCCGGCGCCGCGACCTTCGACGGCCTCTGGACCACCACCTTCGGCGACGTGAATCTCAAGGAGTCGACCGCCGGCGTCCGCGGCAGCTACGTCATGGACGGCGAGATGTGCCTCATCGACGGAACGCGCGACGGCGACACGCTCGTCTTCAAGTATCAGGAGCCCTCCGCCGCGGGCGAGGGCCGGCTCAGGCTTTCCGCCGACGGGAAATCGTTCGACGGCGAGTCCCGCCCGAACGGCTCCTCGGGTTGGCTGCCCTGGAAGGGCACGCGGCCCGACGCGATCCCGATGGAGACGGGCTTCGAAGGCTTGTGGGACACCGACTTCGGCCGTCTGCGGCTCGGCCGGTCCGGCGACTCCGTCGAGGGCCCGTACTCCTACGGCGAAGGCCGCCTCACCGGCAAGGCGAAAGGCCGCGAGCTGACGTTTCGCTACGTCGACGTAAAGAAGGGCCAGGGCAAGTTCACCCTGGCCGACGACGGCCAGTCCTTCGACGGCACGTGGAAGGCCGAGGGCGAAAAGGCGTGGAAGCCCTGGCGCGGCTGGCGCGTGCGGCCAATGCCGTACCGCCGCTGGCTCTACGTGATCGAGGCCCGGTGGGAGCACTCCCTCGCGGAGCGCGAGTACACCTACGGCGAGATGCTCAAGACTTTCTTCAACCGTGCGCCGAACGTCGAGGTGCGCCAGCGATTCTTCAACGACCGCCGCAGTCTCACGAAGTGGCTGCGCGAGGCCGCGTTCCTGGCCGAGCCGGTCGTCGTCTACATCTCCTCGCACGGCGAGCCGGAGGGCGTGGTCTCCGACGACGGCCCGGTCGGCGCCGCGCCGATCGCCCAGGCGCTGCAGGACGCCCGGAACGTCCGCCTGCTCCACTTCGGCGCCTGCGACGTGATGCGCGGCAAAGTCGCCGAGGAGATCCAGACCGGCCTGGCGCGGCGCGGCCTCCGCTTCCCGATCTCCGGCTTCATCGAGAGCGTGGACTGGGCGGGCAGCGCGGTCGCCGACGAAACGTACCTCGAGCTCGTGCTGGGCCGCGACTACGACCCCGTCCTCGCCGTCGAGGAGACGAGGAAGCTCCTGCCCTTCACCAGGCCCGGCACCGAAGGCGGCCCCTTCGGCAAGATCGGGCTCGTCTTGCGCCGGCCCGAAGACCCGCCGTCCCACGGCAACCTCGACGACGACGCCTACGACCGGATGCGCAAGGCCGCGGGCCTGGCCCCCGAGAAGCGCTAGCAGGGTGCTGATAAACCCTGCTAGCTAGAGGTAGGACCGGAGAGGCCCGCGCGCGGCGACTTCTTCCGCGCCGAGGAAGGCGGCCAGGGACTTCAGCGCCCCGGCCAAACCCCCGAGCAGCGCGTCGTCCGCCTTCGATTCGAAGTGAACGCCGCGGACCTCGAGACGCTTGGCTTCGCGGTGATTCTTCGGGTCGAGCCGTCCGACGAGCCGGCCGTCGTGCAGGATCGGGAGCGTGTAGTAGCCGTAGACCCGCTTGGGCGCGGGCGTGTAGACCTCGATCTTGTAGTCGAAGCCGAAGAGCGCCTTCGCGCGGGCGCGATGCCACAACAGCGAGTCGAACGGCGTGAGCAGCGTCGTGCCCGATGACTCCTTCGCGGTCTCCAGCGCCTTCACGTCGCGCGCGAGCGCGTACCAGCGGCCGGCGGCGCCCTCGACCTTCAGCTCGAGCGCCTCGCCGCTCTTGAGCAGTCTCGCGAGCGCGCCCTTACGCTCGCCCGGCGCCATGCGCGGCGAGGTGAGGTAGCGCGCGAGGTCGAACTCGTGCGCCGCGCCGAGCGCGTGAAGCGTCTTCGTCACGTGCCACGCGGGAAAATCCCCTCTCGGGATCGGCGAGACCTCGGGCAGCACGCGCTCGCTCAGGTCGTAGCGCTTCTGGAAGTGCCTGCGCGAATGCACCGCGAGCGCGCCGCTCATCCAGAGGAAGTGGAGCGCGTGATGCGCGGGCTTCCAGTCCCACCACCCGCCGCTCTTGCCGTTCTTTTCCCGGACGAAGTCGCCGGGGGCGAGCGGCCCGCGCTCGCGGATGTTCTCGAGGATCTTTCGCACGGTCGGACGATTGGGCTTGAGCCAGCCGGCCCAGGCGTCGTTGCGGAGCCGGTAGTCGGCCATCACGCGCGACCAGGCGGGAAGGTCGTCTTTCGCGACGAGGCAGGCCGCGTGCGCCCAGTACTCCACGAGCGCGCGCTCGCCGTAGACGAGGCGGTCGAGCGCGGCCTTGTCGTACGGGCCGAAGCGCGACCAAAGGGTGAGGTAATGCGCGCGCTCGACGACGTTGATGGAGTCGAGCTGCAGCCCGCCCGCGTCCGCCACGAAACGGCCGACGGAGGCGGCCGAGAACTTCGTCCCCAACGGCCTCGAGAGATGTTGTCGCTCCAGGAAGAGACGGCGGACGGAGTCGCGGTCGACGACGCGCATGGGGCCAGTGTGCCAGCGGCGGGCCCCCTTGACAAGAGCCCATACTGTCACTATACTAGTTACAGTATGGCGGCCAACAGCAGACTCGCGGTGGCGGCGCACATCGTGGCGGTACTCGCCTCGAAGCGCGACGAGTTCGTCTCCTCGGCCTACGTGGCCGCGAGCGTCAACACGAACGCGGTCGTCATCCGCCGCATCCTCTGCGCGCTCACCAAGGCCGGCATCGTGACCGGCGAGAAGGGCAAGGCGGGCGGCTCGAAACTGCTCCGCTGCCCGGACGAGATCACGCTCGCTGATCTGTCCAAAGCGCTCGGAGAAGAGCATCTCTTCGCGATCCACAAGAACCCGGCGAACCCGAAGTGCCGGGTGAGCTGCCACATGAAGGAAGCGCTCGGGAAGGCGTTCTCGAGGGCGGAGAAGGCGGCGGAGGCGCAGCTGCGCGAGGTGACGGTCAGCGAGCTGCTGGCGGCGTAGGGCCTTTTTTTCTGACCTTAATTGTAATCGTTATAGTTACCGTATGGAGGAAGCCATGAAGCCCCCGAAGCCGAAGAAGGAGAAGCCGCCGAAGGAGTACATCGTCGAGCTCGTCCTCGACATCATCCCGCTGCCGCGGGGTTCGCGGCCGTGACGCCCCCGCCGGTCGCCGAGAAGCCGTGCCGCCCGTCGTACCGCTGGACGCGGGACTTCCGCATCGTCCGCGTCGAGTGCGAACCGCCCAAGGCCTCTTAATAAGGAGACGAACATGACCCTGACCCTGGACCTCCCCCCCGCCGTGACTCCCGACCAACTGCTCGAGAGCCTGCGAGACCGCTACGCCGTGAAGGCGTTCGACCCCAACGCCCGCATCCCCGAGGCCGAGTGGGACGCCCTGCTCGAATCCTTGGTGCTCGCGCCGTCGTCCTACGGCCTGCAGCCGTGGAAGTTCTTCACGGTGGAAAATCCCGCGCTCCGCGCGAAGCTGCGCGACGCCTCCTGGAATCAAAGCCAGATCGTCGACGCCGACAAGCTCGTCGTCTT
>JACRDR010000167.1 GCA_016212845.1 Elusimicrobiota bacterium | reverse complement strand
GCCGGCGCGGACCTCGTGGTCCGCCAGAAGGACCGGGCGCAGGGCGCGAACGGCCCGGTCGGAGAGTTTTTGACCGAGGCGGCGAAGAACGGCGAAGGCTCCCAGGACCGGAAGGTCCGCCTCCACCTGGCCGCGACGCCGGTCGAGATCCTCGGCAAGGACGGCAAGGTCACCGGAGTGAAGGTGAAGAACGCGGACGGCACCGAGGAGATCGTGCCGGCCGGCCTCGTGATCAAGTCCATCGGCTTCGTCGGCAAGGAACTCCCCGGCGTGCCGTTCGACAAGACGCTCGGCATCATCCCGCATCTCGAAGGCCGCGTGATGGACCCGAAGAACGGCAAGCCCGTCGCGGGCAAGTACGTGGCCGGGTGGGCGAAGAACGGCGCCCGCTCGCTCATCGGCCAGCAGCACGCCGACGCGGACGCCACCGTGGCGAGCCTCATCGCCGACACCGTCGGCGCGCCGCTGGCGGCCGACAAGGCGAAGGCGCCCGCCGCGATCGTCGACCTCCTGAGGAAGCGCGGCGTGCGGTACGTCACCCACGACGACTGGAAAACGATCGAGCGCCTCGAGCGCGCCAACGGCCAGGCCAACGGCAAGCTCCGCGAGAAGTTCGACTCCGTGGACGCGATGCTCCAGGCGGTCAAGGAAGCCCCGACGCCCCGCTCCACGCAGGGCCCGCTCTACGTGATCGAGAACGGCGTCAAGAAACCGCTCGGCTACAACCCGGCGATCCCGGTCAAGTCCCTCTGGCGGGAAGCGCTCGAGTTCGTCATGCACCTCCCGAGCCGCATCAAAATGATCCGCCACTACATGCACCGGGTCAAGGAGCACCTCAACGAGATCACCGACGCGGACCTCGCCTGGTCGCTCAACCGCTTCGAGGCCTTCGAGAACCAGGAAGGCATCCTCCGCCTCTCCAACCGGGAGCTCGTCCACGACTGGAAGCCGTTCACCGGCCCGAACTTAAAGAACGTCATGCCCGACGACTTCGAGGGCGAGCGAATGGTCAGCCGCATCGGCATCCGCAAGATCTTCAAGCAGGCGATGGACCGCGAGGAGCCGACCCGCGGCTACCAGTACACGTCGTCGATGAACCTTCACGACTACATGCCCCGCGTCGCGCACTTCATGGGCGTGACCATGCAGGAGCGCATCGCGGCGGTCGCCCTCACGGGCCACGCGCCGGAGCCGTCGGTGTGGGCGCAGGAAGAGGAGCGCCACGGCAATATCATGGAGGCGGTGCAGAACTTCTCGCGGCAGCCGGGACAGCCCAAGCTCGTCGAGCAAGGCATCGCGGTGACCAGCCCCAAAGGCGGCGAGTACTGGATGAACTCGATGATCGCCAACCGCTCTCTGGCCGAGATCGGCGCGGCCACGGGCTATCTCTTCCTCAAGTCCAACGCGAAGAAGGGCAGCGCGGCGGATCTCTCGCTGGAAGGCGTCTTCCGCGACGAGGTTTACCACTACGTGCTCATGAACGCCGCCCGCAAATGGGGCTTGGGCATGTACAGCCGGTGGTCCCGCATCTGGCAGATGATGCGCCACCAGTTCGACAACCCGCTGCCGCCGGCCATCGACTCGATCAAGGACGAGCGCAGCGGCTTCTCGCCCCTGGTCATCTTCGGCATCGCCTACGCCTTCTATCAGATCGACGCCCGCGTCGAGCGCTACCTCGACACGGTGCCCGAGGATACCGGCAAGCGGATGGTCGGCAAGGTGTACCGCACCGACGCCGAGGTCGCGCAGGCCGTCGCCCGGGGCGAGCACACGAAGACCGACGTCTTCCCGATGGAGGCCAACCCCGAGATGAGCGCCGAAGACGTCGCGGAGCTCGAGCGGCGCTTCCCCGGCCGGTTCTTCGTCAAGAACCGCCGCCTCAAGTCCAGCGTGATCCTCGACACCGTCGCCAACTACCGGAAGAACCTGGACTCCGCGTCCTACTGGATGCGCAAGAAGGGCTTCAAGAAGGTCTCCGAGAAGGGCGACGAGGTCTCGCTGCGCCGCGCGGTCGGCGGATTAAACGATCGGGCGGTGTTCGACCTGACCTTCAAGCAGGGCGGCCACCCGAACATGATCATCACCGCGGCCGGCAAGCAGCTCTACTCGGGTCCCGTGTCGGGGATCTCGATGCTGCGGCTCGGCAAGATCTTCGCGGCGGAAAACGCGGCGGGACTCGCGCAGTGGGACGAGCTCGCGGCCGACCTCACGCCGAAGGAGATCGTGAAGCGGTTCATCAATAACGCGAACTACCAGGCCAATCCGATCCCGCTCGACGACGAGGCGGCGGCGGCGCCGAAGGCCGCGGCCCCGAAGGCCGAGACCGCCGGCACCTCGAAGCCGGCCGCGCCGGCGGCGGGGGAGAAGCAGGCCGAGGTCTCCAGCGCCCGCCCGTACCGGGTGTACATGTGCATGGTCTGCGGCTACAAGTATGACGAAGCCAAGGGCGACCCGACGCAGGGCATCGCCCCCGGCACCCGGTGGGAAGACGTTCCGGACTCCTGGGTCTGCCCGGAGTGCGGCGAGGACAAGAAAGCCTTCGAGGAAGACATGGTCGAAGTCACCGGCGCGGCGCCGACGCATGGGTCGCAGGCGACGGACATCGCCGGAGCGAAGTAAGAAATTACGAGAAGGCCGCGCGCCGGTGACGTTTCCGGCGCGCGGCCTTCTCGTTTGATAGGGCCTAGTTTGTTAGACTCCGAAGCGTGACCGACGCCGAGAAAGCCTCAATCGAGGCTCGCCGGGTCCTGGAAGGCAACCGCCTCCGCGGCACGAGCGCCTGGGAGGGGAAGCGCTTCGATTTCGTCTGCCCGTCCCCGACCCACTACCCCTTCCAATGGCTTTGGGACAGCGCGTTCCACGCGATCGCGCTCCTGCACGTCGATCCGGAGCTCGCGAAGCAGGAGCTTCGCTGCCTCCTGCAGGGCCAACGCGCGGACGGCTTCATCCCGCACATGATCCTTTGGGAGAAGCACGCCCACCAAAAGGCGCTGTCGGAGTACTTGATCCGGCTCGCTCACCCCTTTCACACCGCCACGATCCAGCCTCCGGTCCTGGCGCGCGCCCTGTTTAGGATCCACCAAGCGACGGGCGACGACGCGTTTCTGCGCGAGACGATGCCGAAGGTCCTCTCGTTTTTCCGCTGGCTCGACGAAATGCGCGACCTCGACCGCGACGGGCTCATCAGCATCGTCCAGCCGGATGAGTCCGGCCTCGACTGTTCGCCCAAGTTCGACGCGGCGATGGGCATTCCGCCCGAGCCTAGAAGCGGCATCGCGCCGGCGCTCAAGACGGGAATGGAGCGCCTCTTCTCGGGCGAAGCCGTCTTCGAGTGCGAGGACGTGATGGTCAACTCGATCTACGCCGACGGGCTCAACTGCCTCGCCGCGCTCTGCCCGGCGGCCGCGATGCCCGAGGATGCCGCGCGCCGGCTGCGCGCGCGCGCCGCCAAGACCGTGTCGGCCCTCGAGACGAAGTGCTGGGACGAGGAAGCCGGCGCGTACTTCGACCTGAGCGGCCCGAGAAAGGAGAAAAGCCGCGTCCTCACCTTCACGAGCCTATTCCCGCTGATCCTGCCGGAGATCGACCCCGCGCGGACGAAGCGCCTGATCGAACACCTGCTCGATCCGAAGGAGTTCTGGCTCGAATACCCGGTCCCGAGCGTCGCCGCGACGGAGCCCTCCTACGAACCCGACTACTCGAGCCGCGCGATCTGGCGCGGCCCGACTTGGGTGAACGCGAACTGGTACCTCTTTTGGGGGCTCAGGACGCACGGCCGAGCCGACGCCGCCTCCGAGCTGGCCGCCCGCACGATCCGGATGGTGGCGATTGGGGGGATGCGCGAGTTCTTCGACCCGAGGAACGCGGCCGGCATGGGCGCGACCGATTTCGGCTGGTCGACGCTCGTCTTGGACGTCATCGCGGCGGGACAGGAGCTCGCTTGCGCCGTCGAGTCGGATTTGTTCGAATCGAAGTAAGAGGATAACGCCATGGACTACGATCTGACCGAAGAGCAGCGAGGCATCGTCGAGACGGCCCGCGAGATCGCGCAGAAGAAGATCAAGCCGGTCGCCAAGCACTACGACGAGACCGAAGAGTTCCCGTGGCCCATCGTCGAGGAGATCCGCAAGGCGGACCTCTTCTCGATCTACCTCCCCGAGGAGTTCGGCGGCATGGGCGGCGGCATCACCGAGCTCTGCCTCGCGGCGGAAGAGATGTACAAGGCCTGCGGCGGCATCACGATGGCCTACGGAGCGACGTCCTTGTGCGCGAGCCCGATCCTGCTCTTCGGAAACCCCGACCAGCGCAAGCGCTGGCTTCCGGATCTCGCGGCCGGCAAGCGCCTCGGCGCCTTCAACATCACCGAGCCCGGCGCCGGCTCCGACGCGACCGCCACGAAGGCGACCGCGCGGCTCGAGGGCGACCACTACGTCGTCAACGGCATCAAGAACTTCTGCACGAACGGCAAGGAGGCCGAGCTCTACGTGATCTTCGCCTCGACGAACCCGGCCAGAGGCCCGCGCGGCATCTCCGCGTTCGTCGTCGAGAAGGGTACGCCCGGCTTCACCTTCGGCAAGAAGGAGGAGAAGCTCGGCATCCGCGCCAGCTCCACCTACGAGCTCGTCTTCCAAGACTGCAAGGTCCCGAAGGAGAACCTCCTCTACAAGGAGGGCTACGGCCTGTTCGTCGCGCAGGCGGTGTTCGACCAGTCCCGCCCCGGCGTCGCGGCGCAGGCGCTCGGCGTGGCGCAGGGAGCGTTGGATGAGACCGTCGCCTACATCCGCCAGCGCAAGCAGTTCGGCCAGTCGGTCTCCAGCTTCCAGGCGATGCAGCACATGCTCGCCGACTGCGCGACCGCGATCGAGTGCGGCCGGGCGCTGCTCTACAAGATGACGCGCGCGATGGACAAGGTGATGAAGCCCGCCATCGAGAAGGGCCTGCGCGAAGGCATCCCGATATTCGATGCCATGCAGGCGCTCGACACGCCGCGCTTCACGAAAGAGGCGGGCATGGTCAAGGTATTCGCCACCGACGCGGCGATGAAGATCACCACCGACTGCATCCAGATGTGCGGCGGCATCGGCTACATGCGCGACTTCCCGGTGGAGAAATACTTCCGCGACGCGAAAGTGCTGCAAATCTACGAGGGCACCAATCAGATCCAGCGCAACGAGATCGCGATGATGCTCATCAAGGAAGCCGCCTCAAAATCCAGGCGCGACAAGGTCTCCGCCTAGAATCAATTTGGGGACTGTCCCTAAATTGACTCCGTCCTCGGCGGGGTCTTGCCTACTTAGAGGAGGGGGGCTAATCTAGGGGCTATGGAAGACATCAAGGCTCCCGCGTCTCCTTTCGCCCTGCCGCCCGAG
>JACRDR010000166.1 GCA_016212845.1 Elusimicrobiota bacterium | reverse complement strand
CTATTGGGACGGCGAGTTCTTCGACCCGAAGGGCCGCTCGATGCGCCGGGAGTGGCTCAAGGCGCCCGTCCGCTACCGCGCGATCTCGTCCGCGTTCGGCAAGTTCCGCTGGTCGCCGCTGGGCAAGCCGTGGCGGCGGCACAAGGGCACCGACGTCGCCGCCCCGATCGGCTCGCCGATCGTCGCGGTCGCCGACGGCGAGGTGGACTTCGCGGGGGCCAAGGGCCAGTACGGAAACCTCGTGGAGGTCGCGCACGCCGGCGAGCGCCAGACGTACTACGGCCATCTTTCGCGCTACGGGCCGGGGATCCGGAAAGGCGCGCCGGTGGCGCAGGGGCAGGTGCTCGGCTACGTGGGGATCACGGGCAACGCGACGGGCCCGCACCTGCACTTCGAGCTGCGGAAGGCGGGCGCGCAGGAGGATTTCCAGCAGGCCAAGCTTCCGTCGCGGTCCGCCGCGCGCGCCTCGCGCCCCATAAAGTTCAGGGCGCGCTGGCGGGAGCTTTTCGGCCCCTGACCAGCGCGCCCCGAAAACTTAACCCTGGGGTCAGACCCCAGGCTTAAGTTATTGCTCGACGACCTTGATCTGGTCCAGCAGCGCGGCCGCGCCCGCGAGACCGAACGCGTCGCGGTCCACGCCGGCCTGGCCCAGCAGCGTGATCGCCGTCTCGCCGGGAGTCTGCAGCGCGCGCTTGGCGGCCGGCTCCGGCAGGTTCGGGAACACGGAAGAGATCTTCGTCACGTCCTCGCCCCGGCAGCTCTCGTTCGTGCACTGATTCGAGACCCGGCACGAGCCGCGATAGACGTAGTCGGTCTCGCCGCGCACCAGGATGCCTTCCACCTGGCCGGTCACGCCGTTGAACACGGCGCTGCCCGAGTTGCCGCCGTAGGTGTCGAGGTTGGCGACGAAAAAGCCGTTCGGCGTCTCGTCGCGCACCGTCGCGCCGCCCGCGACCTTCGTGGGCAGGCCGGCCGGGTGGCCGATGACGAACATCGGCGTGCCCTTCTTGAGGACGCCGGAGCGGTTGAGCTCGAGCGGCTTGTGGCCCGTGACCTTGCGGTCGAGGCGCACCAGCGCCCAGTCGGCGCCCGTGCCGATTTCCTCGCGGCCGATGAGCTTCGCGCAGGAGTAGACCTCGCCGGTCGGAACGCCGGTCGGGTACTCGCCCTTCGCCTTGACCGCGAAGCCGAACACGAACTTCGTGCCCGCGCAGGCGGACTCGGAGCGGACGCAGTGCCCGGCGGTCATGATGATGTCGGGAGCGACCAGGGAGCCGGAGCAGAACGCGCCCATCGGCTGCTCGTAGAAGGGCTCGTTCTTGCAGAGGCCCATGCGCTCGCCGTAGTTCTCGACGCCGAGCGAAGACTTGGAGGAATCCTGGGCGTCGGACGTGACGTCCGAGCCCTGGAAGAGCGCGACCGTGGAGTCGGCCAAAGCGAGAACGCGGGCGTTCTTGACCTGCCAGATGTCCAAGCGGTCGTCCGAGCCGTAGATGACGTTCGGATGCACCGGACGCGGATTGCTCTGGGCGTACGTGTTAGCGGCGAGGCCTGCGGCGAGGATCGCGAGGACCGCGACCCGTTCCCATCGGTCGGCTAGCTTCATGGAACCACCCCCGTTGCGTATCCCTACAGGCCGGATTACATAAAACTCCCGCGCGGGGATGCAACAAGAATCTAGGCCCCTGGGCCCATATTTTTAGGGCCCATCCGGCACCCCGTTTTTGGTGCCGAATGCCTTCGGCGCCCTGGGAGAGGCTTCCCAGGCGCCGGCGGCACTCCCGCCTCAGGCGGAGAGTTCCGGGCTCCGCTACACTCGAGCGGTCGCACCGGAGGTGGAATGGGAGTCTCTCGCTTCAAGCTGTTCGTGTTCGCGGCGGTCATGGCGCTTTCGTCCTTCGCGCAGGCCGCCGCTCCTCAACTCGCGGAACTGCTTCGCAAAGGCGATAAGGATGCGTCCGCGCGCGTCACCGCGTTCGCCCTGCAGAACCGCGGCAGCCGCCCGATTCACATGGCGCTCGAGCGCTATCAGATCGATAAGCTCGGCGACGCGGGCATCAAGAAAGGTCTGGCCCCGTGGCTCATGAAGGAGCCGGAGCATTGGGCGACCCTCTTCTCCAGCTTCCAGGCGCGCCAAGAGCAGCTGGCGGCGGAGAAGAAGAAGACCGCCGGCGACGCCTATAAGAGGAACGGCGACCTCGCCGCGGGCCTCGACGTCTCCAAGAACGCCGAAGGCCGGCTCGACAAGATCTTCGACAACTCGCTCCCCAAAGACGACGACGCCGACTCCGTGGCGCCCGCCGGCTGGGGCTCGAAGCCGCCCCAAAGCGGCGGCTCCAGCGGCGGCCGGATCACCTTCGACGACGTGGTGGGCATCGACGAGCAGAAAGGGCAGCTGATGGAGATCGTCGACATGCTCAAGCACCCCGAGCGCTACCGCCGCGCGGGCGCCGATATCCCCACGGGCATCCTGATGGCGGGCCCGCCCGGAACCGGCAAGACGTACACCGCGCAGGCACTGGCGAACGAGGCCGGGGTGAACTTCCTGTCCATGGAAGGCCCGGCCTTCATCAATAAGTACGTGGGCGAGAGCGCCGCGAAGGTCCGCGAATTCTTCGCGGAGGCCCGCTCGAAGGCGCCGTGCATCGTCTTCATCGACGAGATCGAGGCGCTGGCCGGAAAGCGCGTCGAGTCGACCCAGGGCGCCGACAAAGAGACCAACGGCGCGGTCACGCAGCTGCTCGTCGAGATGGACGGCATGACCGACAACCTCGACGGCACCAAGCCGCTCGTCATCGTGGTCGGCGCGACGAACCGCATCGACATGCTCGACCCGGCGGTGCTCCGCCCGGGCCGCTTCGACCGCAAAGTCATCTTCAACCTGCCCGACGTGAAGGGCCGCGAGGCGGTGCTCAACCTCTACGTCAATAAGAGGAAGAAGAAGGGCGTGCCCTACGCCGAAGACCTGGACTTGAAGGCGATCGCCGTCGAGACGACCGGCATGTCGCCGGCCGACCTCCGCAACGTGGTGAACATGGCCTCGACCCTGGCCGCCCGCGAGAACCGCGAGCGCAACGAGGACCCGTCCAAGATCAAGATCGGCCAGGCCCACCTCAAGCGCGCCATCGAGCAGGTGCAGTTCGGCACCGAGCGGAAGATGGTCATGACGGAGAAGGACAAGAAGCAGACCGCGTTCCATGAGCTCGGCCACGCGGTGGTCGGAACCTACGTCGAAGGCGGCGATCCGATCACCAAGATCACGATCATCCCGCGCGACACCGGCGCGGGCGGCGTCACGATGTCTCAGCCCGCCGAGGACCGGGCGTACTGGACGAAGACGCAGTTCCTGGCGCGCATCGCGATGGCGATGGGCGGCCGCGTCGCCGAGAAGACGTTCTTCGGCGAGATCACGACCGGACCGTCGAGCGACCTCGAGCACGCCTCCGACTTGGCGCGCTCCATGATCATGCAGTACGGCATGTCCGACGAGCTGGGCCCGGTGACGTTCGTGCAGAACGAGCAGGGGAACTACCTCAACCGCGGCGGCAAGCTGCAGGCCGTGAGCGAGGCGACCCAGCAGAAGATCGACGCCGAGGTGAAGCGCATCCTCCTCGAGCAGGAGCAGGTCGCGACCGGCATCGTGTCGGCCCACAAGAAGACGATGGAGAGCATGGTGCCCGACCTGCTGGAAAAGGAGACCCTCCAGGGCGCCGAGTTCCGCGCGCTCCTCACGAAGTACGAGGGCAAGAACCCGCCCGGCGGCGGCAACGGCGGCGGCGCCGGCTTCAACAGCGCCCGCAGGATGTCCGTACGCTGAAAACGACGATTCGCCCCGCTCCCGGCCCACAGTCCGGGAGCGGGGCCGTCGTTTATAAGTACAATCCCGGCGTGAACGACGAAGCCGCGCCCGCCTGGGTCGAGCCCGCGAAGGTCGCGCTCCTCTTCGCCTGGCTCCTCGTCTCGATCTGCTCGTACTACGTCCTGCGTCCGGTCCGCTCGGCGATGGTGATGGCCCACTTCGGCCCTCGCATTCTGCCCTGGATCTACATGGGGACGGGGCTCTTCACCGGCGTCGCGGTCTGGGTGTATTCGTGCTTCACGCACCTGCCGCGCCGCAAGCTGATCGGCGGCGTAGTCGGGTTTTTCCTCATGAACTTCCTCGTGCTCTGGCAGATGATGCGCTCGCACTCGACCTGGGTCTCGCCCGTCCTCTACGTGTGGGTCGACATTTTCTCGATCATGTCGACCACGACGTTTTGGATGTACGCCAACGACATCTACGCGGGCGACAAGGCCAAGAAGCACTTCGGCAAGATCGGCGCCGCGGGCATGACCGGCGCATTCATCGGCGCGTGGCTCACCAAGACCCTCGTCGGCCATCTCGGCATCCCCACCATGATGCTGGTATCCGGCGGGATCTACGCGCTCGTCCTGGTCTGCATGGCGGGGCTTGAGGTCCTGACCGGCGGACAGTCGGCGCGGCGCGACAAGGAGATCGAGAAATTCGAGAAGCTCGACTTCGGCGGACTCGGCGCGGTGATCAAGTCGGTCTCGGCGTCGCGCACGCTGACCTTGCTCGTCGCGGTCGTTTGCATGGAGCGGTTCGTGCCCGACTTCGTCGACTATATCTTCAGCTCGGCGATGCACGCGGCCTATCCGACGGAAGCCGGCTACGCCTCCATCTTCGCGTCCTTCGAGCTCTGGCGCAACGCGGTGGCGGCGGCGGCCGCGTTCCTCGTGACCTCTCACATGCTGAAGTACGCGGGCGTGAACTGGGCGCTGACCGCGGTGCCTATTTCGATCATCGCGATCGGAGGCGCGTACATCTTTCTCCCCGGCCTAGCGGTCGCGATCGCGCTGAAGGGCATGGAGGAAGGACAACGCCACGTGTGGTTCAAGGCCGGCAAGGAAGTGATCTACACCGCGACGAACAAGGACGTCATCTATAAGGTGAAGGCCTACATCGAGATGTTCGTCTACCGCTTCGCGCGGGGCCTGGCGGGCGGCATTCTTCTGATTCTGACCGAGTTCATGGGATGCGGTCCCAGAGGCGTGGCCGTGGCGATGCTGCCGTTGGCGCTCGCCTGGGCATACTTCACGTGGACGCTTGGCTCCGACTACGAGAAGCTCGAGAGGGGGCCGGTCTGATCCTCTCTCTGGTCCTCCTCGCCCTGCCCGCTTTCGCGCAGATGCACTCCTGCGCGGGCGACGAGAAGACCCATTACGGCTATACCGCCTCGAAGGATTCCTGCCGCGGCGAGGCCGAGCACGTCTGCAACTGCCGCAAGCAGCTCCACAAGAATAACCAAGCCTACTACGACAGCTCGCGGGACCTGTGCCTCGACGAGTGGGTGCAGTTCCAGTGCCTCGAGAAGGGCGGCGACTGGATGTGCCGCGAGCCGGGGAAGTGCCTCTGCGACGCCAAGCCCCCCCGCTGCAAGGAGGCCGAGCTCGGCGCCTGGACCGACAAGGGTTGCGGCATGGGCGACTGCGAGGACACGCGGCTGCTCCAAGGCCGGGAGCCCAAGGCGAAGGCGGTGTGCAAGGGCGGCGGGCGCTGGCGCTGCGTCGCGAGCCCGAAGTGCCCCTCTACCGGCAAGAAGACGTGCTCCGAGGCGGACTTCGGTCCGTGGCGCGAGACCGGCTGCGCCATGGGCGGCTGCCCGAAAGGGACGATGCGCCTTCAGCGCGACAAGAAAACCCACCTGCTGTGCGACGAAGGGCTCTACAAGAAGTGCTTGATGAGCCCGGCCTGCGCGAAGTAGCCAGGGACTGTCCTCTACGTCACTATTTTCCGTCAACATTCTCCAGACCGTTAAAAAGGAGAATGTTGACGGAGAATGTTGACGTAGGGGACTGTCCCTTTACGAACGTGAAGTCGCGAGCGCTTGGAGGTGCTCGCCCAGCTTCGCGTTGTTCTTTAGGAGATACTGCACGTCCTGGAACGCGAGCCGGAAGATCACGGAGTCGGTCATCGTCAGCACGGTGGCGTGGCGCACGCCGTCTTTGACCAGGCCGATCTCGCCGAAGATGTCGCCCGCGGACAGGTTTGAAAGCTGCCCGCCCGCGCTGCCGAAGGTCTGCGTGACGCAGACGGTCCCCGACTGGATGACGTAGAGGTCCCGCCCGGCCTCCCCCTGGCTGACGACCGGCGAGTTCACGGGGTAGCGCTCCCGCGCGGAACGGGGAAACAGCATCCGCGCCTCGTCCGGCGTCAGCTCGGG
>JACRDR010000015.1 GCA_016212845.1 Elusimicrobiota bacterium | reverse complement strand
GGGCTCAGCGGGGAGCCCGCCAGGAACTTCGCCCAGCCGGCGGGCCTCTCGCCCGGCCCCGAGCGGGGCTCTCCGGCGGCGAGCGCGTCCCGGCCGAAGGTCTCGCGATCGAAGAACACCGCCGGACGGCCGCGGCCGAAGTAGAAGTCCTGATCGAACGCCGCGCCCAGCCGCTCGAGCTCGACGCCCGCCTCCTTCAGCACGGCGGCCGCGGCGGGAGAAAACGTGGACGGCGTGTCGAGAGATTGCCCGCCGCCGTAGCCCAGGAGCAGCCGCCCGCCGGCGCGGAACTCGTCGCGCCGCGCGTGACCGCCGAACTCGTCGCGGCAGTCGAGGAGCAGGATCCGCGCGCCTTCGCCCGCGCGCCGGCGGAAGACCAGCGCGGCCGCCAGGCCGCTGAGCCCGGCGCCGACCCCGAGGAGGTCGTAGCGTTCGCCGGTGTCGACCGGCGTCCCGAACGACAGGCCGTCCCGGAGAGCGTGCGGAATCTCGAAGGCGCCCGGCACGTCGGAGCGCCCCGGCCGCGCCCGCGGGCGCCGGAGGAACGCCGGCGCCGCGAGCGCCGCCGCGACTCCGTTGAGGAAGTCGCGGCGGGTGAGCCGGAGCTCACGCGTAGTTCGGGTACTCCGGACGATACTGGAGCGAGCGGATGCGGGCGAGCAGGTTCTTCGTCTTGGGCTCGGTGGCGTAGCCGCGCTGGTACGCGACCTGCGCCGCCGCGGCCGCGATGTGGGCCGAGACCTCGCGCAGCTGCGTCAGCGGCGGGTACAGGCAGCCCTTCTCGAGCTCCTGGCTGCTCACGCGGGAAGCGAGCGCCCGCGCCGCCTCGAAGAACATCTCGTCGGTCACGCGGGTCGCGCCGGAGGCGATCGCCCCCATGCCCACTCCGGGGAAGATGTAGGCGTTGTTGCCCTGTCCCGGGATGAAGCGGCGCCCCTCGAAGTCGACGGCCGGAAACGGACTGCCGCTGGCGAAGATCGCGCGCCCGGCGGACCAGCGGTAGGCCTGCTCCGCCGTGCACTCCGAGTTCGCGGTCGGGTTCGAAAGCGCGAACACGATCGGCCGGTCGTTGAACGACGCCATCGCCTTCACGATTTCTTCCGTGAACTGCGCCGCCTTGCCCGAGACGCCGATGAGCGCCGTGGGCTTGAGCTCTTTCACCGCCGAGAGCAGGTCGCCGATCGGCTTGTGCTTGTGGGCGTAAGGGAGCTTGTGATCTTGGAGGTCCTTTCTGGTGCTCTCGACGAGCGCCTTCGAGTCCATGAACCAGCAGCGGCTCATCGCCTCTTTCTTGGAGGTGCCGTCGGCCATCATCGCGCTCACCACCAGGTCCGCGATGCCGATCGCCGCCTCGCCCGCGCCGTGGAAGAGGATCCGCTCTTCGCTCAGGCGCCGGCCCGTGATCCGTCCCGCGGAGTAGAGCCCCGCGAGCGTGACCGAAGCGGTGCCCTGGATGTCGTCGTTGAAGCAGCAGAGGCGATCGCGGTACTCCTGCAGGAGGCGGAAGGCGTTGTGGTTGGCGAAGTCCTCGAACTGGAGGAGCGCCTTCGGAAAGACTTCCTGGACCGCCAGCACGAACTCCTCGAGCAGCTCGTCGTAGGCCTTCCCGGTCACGCGCTTTTCGCGCACGCCCAAGTACAGCGGATCGTCGAGCAGCGCCTGGTTGTTGGTGCCCACGTCGAGCGTGATCGGCAGCGTCTGCCACGGCGGCACGCCGCCGCAGGCGGTGTAGAGCGAGAGCTTCCCGACCGGGATGCCCATGCCGCTCGCGCCGAGGTCGCCGAGCCCCAGGATGCGCTCGCCGTCGGTGACGACGACGACGCGGACGTCGCGCCGAGGCCAGTTCTTGAGCACGTCGCGGATCATCCCCTTCTCGTGCCGGGTGATGAAAAGGCCCCGGGAGCGCCGGAAGAGATGCGCGTAGAGCTGGCAGCCCTTGCCGACGGTCGGCGTGTAGATGATCGGAAGCAGCTCCTCGATGTGGTCGGTGACCACTTTGTAGAAAAGGGTCTCGTTGCGGTCGAGCAGCGACAGGAGGTCGACGTAGCGGTCGAGATCGTCCGGACGCTTGCGGATGTTGCGGAGGACGCGCTCCTTCTGCTCCTCGGGCTTAGATACCGCCGGAGGCAGAAGCCCCAGGATGCCGAGCTCCAGCCGCTCTTCCCGCGTGAACGCGGTGCCTTTGTTGAGCAGGGGATCGTGAAGCAGGTCGGCACCGCGCTTGCTCGGGGCCGCCGCCGCCTTCTCTTGAACGTGTTTGATCGCAGTCGCAGGGGTCATCGTGAGTCCTCCGAACCTTTCCCTATGCGACAATCCGGCCGCTACACGCCGAATTCGTAGGGACCGGCCGTCACGACCGGCGCCCGTTCGAAGTTGCCGTGCGGCGGCGGAGAGGGCGCGGTCCACTCGAGCGTCAGCGCCTCCCATGGGTTGCGGCCCGCTTCCTCCCCCTTCTTGAGCGAAGAGAGCACGTTGTAGAGGAACAACGCCGCGGACGACGCGATCAGCACCGCCGCGCAGCTGATGAAGAGCTGGACCGGGTCCATCCACTCCGGAAAGTCCACGACGTGGCGGCGCATCCCCAAGGTGCCGAGCCAGAACATCGGGATGAACGTCCCGTTGAAGCCGGTGAACATGAGGAACGCCTGCGTCTTCGACAGCGCCTCGTTCAGCTTCCGGCCCGTGATCTTCGGATACCAATACGTGAAGGCCGCGAAGAAGCCGAATACCGCGCCGCCCATGATCGTGAAGTGGAAGTGCGCCACGACGAACCAGGTATCGTGCATGTGCAGGTCGGTCGGAGCGTCGGCCAAGGGGATGCCCGTGAGCCCGCCGATGAGGAAGTTCAAGATCATCGCCAGCGCCCACACCATCGGAGCGTCCATGCGGATCTTCGAGCGCCACAAGGTGCCCAAGGCCGCCAGGAAGACGACGCCGGTCGGGATCGAGATCAGCTCGGTGTTCACCATGAACGGGAGCTTGAGCACCGCCCACATGCCGGAGGTGAACATGTGATGCGCCCACACGACGAAGCTGAGCACGACGATCGCGATGAAGGCCCCCGCCGAGAGCCGGTAGCCGAAGAGCGGCTTGCGGCAGAACACCGGCAGGATCTCGAGGATCGCCCCGAACGCCGGCAGGATCATGATATAGACCGCCGGATGCGAATAGAACCAGAACAGGTGCTGGTAGAGCAGGACCGTGCCTCCCAGATTAGGGTCGAAGAACGTCGTGTGCAGCATCCGGTCGAAGAGCACCATGATGAGCGACGCCGCCACGACGGAAGTGCCGAGCAGCTGGATGATCGCGGTCGCCAGGATCGACCACGTGAACACCGGGATCCGCCCCCAGGTCAGGCCCTTGGCCCGCATCGCCAGCGTGGTCGCGACGAAGTTCACCCCCGAGAATATCGACGAGAAGCCGACCGTCACGAAGGCCAGCAGGAACAGCTGCTTGCCCGGGGTGGAGCCCTGCGTCGACAGCGAGGCGTAGGCGGTCCAGCCGAAGTCGAGCCCGCCCATCAGCGGCGTCGCGAGCAGAAGGAGCACCGCCGGCGGCAGGAGCCAGAAGCTCAGCGCGTTCAAGCGAGGGAAGGCCATGTCGCGCGCTCCGACCTGCAGCGGCACGATGAAGTTGCCGATGCCGCCCGCGGTGGCGATGAGGGCCACGACCACCATCCCGATGCCGTGAAGCGTCATCATCGTCGTGTAGAGCTCCGGCGTCAGGAACTGGATGCCGTGGTGCGAGAGCTCGAGGCGCATGACCAGCGCCCAGGTGCCGGAGACGACGAACACGAGCAAGGCCGCGGCGATGTACTGCACGCCCACCGCCTTGTGGTCCACGTTGTAGCCGAAGTAGCGCGCGGCGCCGTGGAGCTCCTCGGGCTCATGGCCCGCGGCGTACGAGCGGAGGGCGTCCCAGCCGCCGACCAAGAGGAGGAAAGCGGGGAGCGCGGCGAGGTACGCCACCACGGACGCCCCCTGCTCGCCGAGGCCGCCCAAAAGGAGCTTATAGAGCACGGCGAACGACCCGATGCCCGCCGCCAACGCCTTGATGAGTTTCGTCATCGCTAGAAATCTCCCGCTTTGAAGTTCTCCTCGAACGCCTCGTGCTCGACGACCTCGACGATGCCCTGCATCTCGGTGTGGCCGCGTCCGCAGAGCTGATTGCAGAGGAGCGTATACTCGCCGACCTTCGTCGGCGTGACGATCATCGAGATCACCTTGCCCGGCACCACGTCCTGCTTGATCCGGAACTCGGGCACCCAGAAGGCGTGCACTACGTCTTGAGACGTGAGGATGAGCCGGTGGCGCTTCCCTTTCTCCATGAAGAGCTTCGCGCCGAACGCCTTCTGCTTCGGGTAGTAGAACTCCCACGAGTACTGCTGCGCGCGGACCTCGACGTCGATGTCCGCTTCCGGGTTGCCGATGAGGGCGCGGAGCTCCTGCGAACCGAGGGCGGCCAGCGCGAGCGTGAGCGCCACGCTGCCGAGCAGCCAGGCCGCCTCGACGAGATGCCCGCGGCTCGCGTCGAACTTGTCGCCCTGCTCGGCGCGCGTGTAGTCGCGAAACGCGAGCACGCAGTAGAGGATGAACGCGACGATGACCGCGTAGATGAGGCACTCGACGATGAGAAGGCCGTTCCACGCGAGATCGACGTGCGCCGCCTGCGCCGACGCGGCCTCCGGCATCATCGGGTAGCGGGTGAACAGCCAGTAGAGGCCCCCGCTGATCAGGCTCGCGGTTGCGGCCACGAAAGGGATCACCGACTTGTTCTTCATAACTGCGCCTCCAAAAGCCGCCGGGCGTCGCGCGCCAGGGCGGCGTTATCCTCGTCGCTCAAGCCGTCGTAAAAGCCGCGGATCCCGCCGTCGGGACCGATGAGCACGAATCGAGTGCTGTGCGTCACGCGTTCCGCCGCGGGCTTCGAGGGGTCCGTGGACATCGGCTGCCGGAACCCCGCGTAGAGCAGGCGGTAGGTGTCTTCCATCGAGCCCCGCAGCCAGACCCAGCGCGCGTGATCCGCGCCGAAGTCGTTCGCGTAGCGCCGCAGCACCGCCGGGGTGTCCGTTTCGGGATCGACGGTCACGCTGAGCAGCCTCACCGCCGGCGGCAGCGTCTTGGAGAGCTTCGCCATACGGTCGGTGAGCATCGGGCACGGACCGCCGCAGCTCGTGAACACGAAGTCCGCGATCCAGACGCGGCCGCGCATGTCCGCCCGCCCGAACGGACGCTCGGTCCGCTCGCCGACCGCGGTCATCGAGAACTCGGGCAGGCTCGCCAGGACCTCGGGTGACTTTCCGCGGCCGCAGGCCGCGGCGGCGAAGAGGGCGAGCAGCAGGCTCGGCGTCTTCACGGCCTTCGGAACGTCAGGTCCGGAAAGATGCCGACGAGCAGGATCATCACGGTCAGCGCGCCGACCGCGAGTATGCCGAACGTCAGCGCGCGCTCGCGGCGCAGCCCCATGAAGTACCAGCCGATGAGGCTGGCCTTCACCGAGGCGATGATGAGCGCGATCGAGACGGTGAGCAGGCGGCCTTCGTGCAGGGCGCCCGCGGCGACGGTGGCGGCGGTGAGCGTCAGCAAGGCGAGGTAGATCGCCAGGGCGACGCCGTCTTCGAGCTGCGGATGGGTGGCTTCGGCTTTCATGGCGGCTCCGGTCAGACGAGATAGAAGAGCGGGAACAGGAAGACCCAGACGACGTCCACGAAGTGCCAGTAGAGGCCCGCGTACTCGGCCTTGAGCGCGAGCTTCTCCGCGGGGAGCTCCGGCGGGGCCGCGAGCACGACGAGGTTCCAGACGAGCCCGGCCACGACGTGCAGGCCGTGAAGACTGGTCATCAGGAAGTAGTACGACAGGAAGATCGACAGCCCGTTGTTCGCCTTCGCGAGCTCGGAGCCCGGGTAGTAGCCGTGGGAGATCTTCAGCCGGTACTCGAAGGTCTTCACGACGAGGAAGGCCGCGCCCAAAAATATCGTGGCGAGCAGGTTCGTCCGGAAGCGGCCGCGGTCGCCGCGCTCCGCGCCGGAGATCGCGCGCACCATCGTGTAGGAGCTGGTGAGCAGGATCAGCGTGTTGACCGTCGCCATCACGAGCCCCGGCAGGTGGCCGGCCTCCGGCCACACGGTCACGCCCAGGGCGCAGTCGGCGTTGCCGAGCCGCGTGCTGAGATACGACGCGAAAAAGGCTCCGAACAGCATCACTTCCGAAACGAGGAACAGCCACAGCCCGAGCTTGCCGATTTCGGCCTGCCCCCACTCCGAGTCTTCAGCGATCGCGGCCGACGCTTGCATCGACATCCTCCGTGAACCTCACGCGCGCCGCGTTCGGATGAATCCGCAGGGACTCCGCCATCCGCTCCAGCGTCACGTGCTCCAAATGGGTACGAACCTTCTCTTCCGTCTCGCGAAGCGGACAGAAGACCTCGCAGGCGGGACCGTCGCACGGGCGCGACGGGTAGAAGACGCAGAAATCGCGCGCGAGGACGCCCTCGCACGCCTCGACGATCTCGAGCAAGGTGATCTTGGACGGATGCCGGGCCAAGACGACGCCGCCCTGCGGGCCGCGCCGCGCGCGCACGAGCCCGGCGCGCGCCAGCACCGCCACGATCTTGGCGAGGAAGCTGACGGGCAGGTTCTGGCCCTCGGCGAGAACGGCGACGGAGACGGGCGAGCGCCGCGTCTCCCGTTCCAGGGACAGCCGGCACATCGCGCCGATCGCGTACTCGCCGGCCTTCGTGAGATTGAGAGTCTTGCCCATTCCGGAGATTTGAGACCGTTCCTGTCCTCGAACCCTCGCAACAGGGAGGCCAACCCGCGCCTCAGCGGTAGCCGGCCGCGGCCGCCAGTAGGAACGCCGACGCGCAGCCCACTTCGATCCAGCCGAGCCGCCGGAAGTCCGCCCGTCCGGGAGGAAGGCCGGCCGCCCGCGCCGCCTTGCCGAAGGCGAGAGCGAACGCGGCGACGAGGGGAAGCGGGATCGCGCCCGCGCTCGCCGCGGCCGCCGCGAGGATGGTCGTACCGAGATGGAACGCCGTGGACATGCGCCCGGCCTCGCCGGCCGCCATGGCCAGGGAGGCGTCGTTGGCCGCGCGATGGCGCAGCGCGGCCGCCTTCACGTGAAACACCGGTCCGGCGAAGAACAGGGTCACGGCCGCCCACAGCCACCAGGCCCGCGGCTCGAGCGCCCCCGAGACGGCGTAGTAGGCGGCGGGCGCGCCGATGCTCATGGCGGAGATGCCCGTGAGCTCGTTGAACCAGGAGAATGGGTTCTTCTCGCGCACGCAGACGACGTTCACCGCCAGCGCCGCCGCGGCCGGGAGCCCGAACCACAGGAGCGACCAGCGCTCGTAGCGCCAAAGCAGCGGGGCCAGCCCCAGGAGCGCGAGCGCTCCGTCGGAGGCGAGCCAGAGCCCGGCCGACGGCGCGGGCTTGGGCGCGGCGAGAGAAAGAAGCGGCACGCGCGCGAGGAACGCGCCGAGCGCGGCGACCGCGATCAGCAGAGCCGGGCCGGCCGGGCTCGCCGGCGCCGCGGCCAGGCCCGCGAAGACCGGCACCGCGAGCAGCGCCCACGAGCCGTGCTCACGGGGAAGCACGGTCCTCCGGCTTGCGCGAGAGGCGATCGAAAAGCGCGAAGCGCGCCTCGGCGTCGTGCTGGGCGAGCTCGAAGAGGCGCGCGGCCTCCTCGGGACGGCTGCGCGCGAGTTGTTGGAAGCGGTTCTCCCGGGCCAGGTCCTGGGCCAGCTCTTTCGGCCGGCCCGGGCGGGCGTCGAGCGTGAGCGGCGGCCGTCCCGAGGCGACGAGCGCCGGATTGTAGCGGTACAGCAGCCAGCGTCCGGTATCCACGAGATCCTTCTGCCGCCGCATCGCGGTCGACATGTCGATGCCGTGAGCGATGCAGTGGCTGTAGGCGATGATGAGCGCGGGCCCGTCGTACGCCTCGGCCTCGAGGAAGGCCTTCAGCGTGTGTTCGTCGCGCGCGCCCATCGCGACCGAGGCGACGTAGATGTTCCGGTAAGACATCGCGATGAGACCGAGGTCCTTCTTGGCGGCGGGGTTCCCGCCGACGCTGAACTTGGCGACCGCGCCTCTAGGCGTGGACTTCGAGCGCTGGCCGCCCGTGTTCGAGTAGACCTCGGTGTCGAGGACCAGGACTTTCACGTTCCGTCCGCTCGCGAGGACGTGGTCGAGCCCGCCGAAGCCGATGTCGTAGGCCCAGCCGTCGCCGCCGACGATCCACACGCTTTTCCGCGTCAGATAGTCCGCCAGAGGCAGCAGGCGCTGGGCGCGGGGATCGTCGAGT
>JACRDR010000160.1 GCA_016212845.1 Elusimicrobiota bacterium | reverse complement strand
AGCGCGCGCGCGCGGGCGGAGACGGAGGCGCCGAGCCCGGCCGCCGCGCAGGCGGAAGCCGAGAGATACGCGCCCAAGAAAATCGGGTTGCCGAAGGTGGCGAAGGGCCGCGCGTCCTGCGGCAGGAGCAGCGGGCCGAGGCCTCCGCGCAGCTGGAGCAGCGCGTAGAGGGCGATCAGCGCCGCGGTCGCGGTCCACGCGGCGAGGACCGCCTTCGGCTCGACGAAAGGGAGCGTCTGCGCCGCCGCGAAAAACACCGCGGAGGCGAAGAGCGTCCGCGTCAGTTCCGGCAGCGACACGCCGCGCTCCGGCGAAAGCGCGAAGAACGCCAGTCCCGCGGCGGCGTAGGCGAGCACCGCGCCGTCGAGCGGCGTGCGGGTCCGGCGGGTCCACGCGCCCGCGACGGCGGCGGCCGCGAGCGAAAGCACGAGGCCGGCGAGCGACGCGTCGAGCAGCATCAGCTTGTGGCGCACGAGCTTCTCGTCCGGCGCCCAGGCGAGCGCCGCGAAGGCCAGAACCCAGAGCGCGGTCCAAAGAAAGGTCAGCGCGGGCGGGACGAGGGGCGGCGGGGGGGCTTGCGGCTTCTTACCCAAGGAGCGAGCGCAGGAGCCGGTCCTGCCGCGCGAACATGCGCTTCTTGTCGGCCGCCTTGGCGTCGTCGTAGCCGACGAGGTGCAGAGTGCCGTGGATCGCGAGCGTGATCAGCTCGGTCGCCGCGTCGTGGCCGAGCGCGGCCGCCTGTTTCTTGGCCTGGTCGACGGAGACGAAGACGTCGCCGAAGGGCTCGCCGTCGCGCCGGGGCGCGGTATACGGGAACGAGATCACGTCGGTGTCGTAGTCGTGCGCGAGGTAGCGCTTGTTGATTCTGCGCATCGGCCCGCGCTTGAGAAAAACGAGGTTCAGCTCGCCCTTCTTTTTCGCGGAGGGGCCGAGGGCGGCCCGGCAGGCCTTCTCGAACTTCGCGCGGCGGGCGGCGGGAGGCAGGAGGCCGAGGTTGTGGAGGGTGATCTTCATGAAGCCTTCTTGTCCCACTTGTCGTAGGCGTTGATGATCTTCTTCACCAGCTCGTGGCGCACGACGTCCTCGGACGCGAAATGGAGGAAGCCGATGCCGTCGATGTCCTTGAGGATCTCTTTGGCGAGGATCAAGCCGGATTGGCCCTTGTTCGGGAGGTCGATCTGCGTCATGTCGCCGGTAACGACCACGCGCGAGCCCTGGCCCATGCGGGTGAGGAACATCTTGATCTGCTCGGGCGTCGTGTTCTGCGCCTCGTCGAGGATGATGAAGGCGTTCTCGAGCGTGCGGCCGCGCATGTAGGCGAGCGGCACGATTTCGACGATCTCGTCGTCGCGCCACATCCGGAACTTGTCCGGGCCGAGCATGCCGTAGAACGCGTCGTAGAGCGGCTTGAGGTACGGATGCACTTTCTCGTAAAGGTCGCCGGGCAGGAACCCGAGCTTTTCTCCTGCCTCGACCACCGGCCGGGTTAAGACGATGCGGGTGACCTCTCTCGCCTTGAGCGAGGCGAGCGCGCACGCGACCGCCAGGAACGTCTTGCCGGTGCCCGCGGGTCCGATTCCGAAGACCATGTGCTTTTCGCGGATCAGATCGACGTACGACTTCTGTCTCGGCGTGCGCGGCGTGATCGCCTTGCCGAAGGCGCTCATGTAGATCGCGCCCTGGGGAAGGGGCGGCGCCGAGGCGAAGTCCCCGGCGGACAGCGGCGCCTCGGCGGGGACCGCCGGCGCCTGGCCCGCGCGGATGCGATCGAGGATCTCCTTCAGGCGCTTCTGCGTCTTGGCGACGCGGGGAGCCGCGCCGCGGATGGACAAGTAGAGGTCCTCGGCCTCCGGATCGTGCCGCACGTAGAGCTCCACGCCGAACTCGCGCTCCATCTGGCGCATACGGGAGTCCTGCTCGCCGAGGAGGAGCAAGGCCTCCTGGTCGTTGTAGAGGTGCAGCTTCTTCGTCACCATGTCGCGGCCCCCGTGAGCGCGGGCGCGAGATTGAGAGCCTTCCACAGGCTCTCGACCGCGCGCGACGCGTCGTCGTCCGGCCCGCGGCGCTTGGCCGCGGCCGACTGCAGTTCCCAAACGTCGAGCGAAAGACCGGCGGATCTCGCCGAGCGAAGCAGCCCTTCGAGCTCCGCGGCGCCGGGCTCGCCGGAATCCGCGTACGACCAGAACGCCTCATGGATGCGGCGGCGGACGGCGGAAGCGTCGGGCAGGCGGTCGGCGGAGAGGCCCGCCTCGGCGGCCGACCCAAGCTCGCGCAGGGCTTCGGACAGGCCCTCGGGCTCGGCGAGCAGGCGCCGTCCGGTGCGGCGCCAGCGTTGGGCGAGCTGCTGCTGCTCCGGCGTGCCGCCCGGGATCAAGCTCGCGACGAGCTTGCGGCGCTCGTCGGTGAAGAGCGCGTCTAGCGAAAAGTAGAGCGCGCCGGTGTCGCGCTCGGCGAGCGCGCGGAAATCGGGATCCTCGAGGGCGGGGAACGCCTCCGAGAGGCCGCGCTCGAAGCGGAGGGCCTCGGCCGGCGTCGCCGGGAGCACCCAGCAATCGACGTCGATCCTGCCTCGATGCCGCACCACGACGGCGAACGGCCGGTGATCGAAAGTCGGGAAGTGGCGAAGCTGGAGATAGGAGAAGGAGAGCCGCTTGCCTCGGCCCTCGACCCGGCGCACGGCGTGGCGCTTCACCTCGTAGGCGTAGTGCGGCGCGGCGGTCGGCGCGCCCTCGAAATGGTCGAGGACCGCGAAGTGGGCGGCCGCGCGCGCCAAGTCCACCCGCAGGGGCAGCACGAGCTTGCGGTAGGCGGCGGCCGCGTCGTCGTAGGCGGGATCGTTCGAGGGCGCTTTCGCCAGCCGCGCCTCGAAACCGGCGGACAGGTCCTCGCCGAGCCCGGCCGCCAGCTCCACGACGCGCGCCGCGTATTTCAGGATCTGGACGCCCTCGACGCCCGAGACCTCGCTGAAGAACCACCCGCAGCTGGTGTACATGAGCAGGCGCTGGCGCTGGAGTTCTCCCAGCCGGAGAGCCAGCTCCGCTTCCTCGGGCTTGAGATGCCTCGCTTCGTGAGCGGAGAGAAACCGGTGAGTCGCCGCGACGCGTTCGCCCAGCAGGCGGTGGATGTAGCCGTCGCGCGCGGCCCACGGGTCGCGGAAGAGCTCCCGGGCTTTCGTCTCGTAGAGCCGGTCCGCCTCGCCCGCGAGCCAGTCGAGCGCCTCGCGGAGCGGCTTGCGCCATCTCTGGTGCCAGCCGCTCTGTCCGCCGGTGGAGCAGCCGCAGTCGTCGGTCCAGCGGCGCACGCCGTGGGCGCAGCTCCACGAGCTGGGCTGGTGGATTTCGGCTTCCATGGGCGGAGGGAAGAGGGATAGGAACTCGGCGTAGTTGGTCAGGCGGACCGGGGTGTCTTCGCGCAGCCGCTTGAGCGCGAAGGAGAGTGCCATGTTGCCGAACTTGTGGTGATGCCCGTACGACTCCCCGTCGGTGGCCACCTGCACGAGCTGCGCCGCGTCGCCGGTCGAGAAGGGCTCGAAGAGGCGCTTGGCGAACTTCGCGCCGTCGTGCAGCAGGCCGTCGAAGGCCACGGACTGGGCGAGCTGCGGGTCGTAGAAAAAAATGTCCACGTGGCGGCCCGGGCGCTCCTTCGAGCGCCAGCGGTAGGCGTGCCGGGTCTCGAGGCTCGACGCGTTCACGTCCCGCCACCCGGATCCTTCGGATCCGGAGAGCCCTTTAGGGCAGTCTCCGTCGGAACCGCCCGCGCGCCGGACGCGTTTGGCCTGGTGGGGGGACAAGACGGTGAAGCGCACGCCCTCGGCGGCGAGCACCTCGAGGGTCTCGTCGTCGCAGGCGCACTCCGCGAGCCACAGGCCCTCGGCGTCGCGCCCGAAGCGGTGCTTGAAGTCGGAAAGGCCCCACCGGACCTGCGTGACTTTGTCGCGGCGGGTCGCCAGCGGCAGGATCGCGTGGTTGTAGGCTTGAGCCATCGCGTTGCCGTGACCGCCGCGCTCATCCGCGCTGGCCCGATCGGCCTCGAGGATCGCGCGGTAGGCCCTCGGTTGATGCCGCTCCAGCCACGACAGCAGCGTGGGACCGAAGTTGAAGCTGATCCAGCGGTAGTTGTCGACGAGCTCCGCCGCCGCGCCGCCGGCGCCCAGCACCGCGCTCGCGGTGTTGGGGCCGTAGCACTCGTGGAACACGCGCTCGTTCCAGTCGTGGTACGGGTAAGCCGAGGGCTCTTCCTCGACCTCGTCGAGCCAGGGGCTCTCCCGCGGAGGCTGGTAGAAGTGCCCGTGGATGCAGAGGTACTTGTTCTTCAAGAGGCCTTGATCACCCTCGTCTTGCCGCGCGGTACGACCACGATGCCGGATGAATCCAGGAAGTAGTTCTTCGCGTCGCGCTCCGCGTCGTGGCCGATGGCCTCGCGGAGCGGGATGTCGTTGAAGCGGTCGACGATGACGCGCTTGAGCTTCGCGTCGGCGCGGATCTTGGAGAAGTCGTTGATGATCGAGTCCTCGATCACGGCGCCGTCGTGCACGTGCACGCCCCGGCCGAGGATGGAGTTCTTGATCGTGGCGTTGCGCACGAAGCAGCCGTCCCCGATGATCGAGTTCGTGATCTTCCCGTCGAGAATCTTCGCGGGCGGCCCGTCGAAGCGCCCGGAGTGGATGAACCAGCGCCGGTTGTTGAGGTTGAGCTTCGGCTTGGCGCCGAGGATGTCCATGTTGGCGTCGTAGTACGACTCGAGGGTGCCGACGTCGCGCCAGTAGTCCTGCTCCTCGTAAGCCTTCATGCCGGGGAGCTGGCCGGCCGCGAAGTCGTAGGCGAGAACCTTGTACTTCTTGTACGCCTCGGGAAGGATCGACTTGCCGAAGTCGAACTCGACCGAGCCCGCGGGCTTCGAGTTGAGGATGTCGATGAGGACGTCGCGGCTGAAGAGGTAGTTGCCCATCGACACGTACGCCCGGCTCGTGTCGCCGGGCATATGCTTCGGGGCGGCGGGCTTTTCCTCGAAGCCGGTGATCTTGCCCTTGGAGTCCGTCTGCAGGACGCCGAAGGAGGTCGCGGCCTTGAGCGAGACCGGGCGGGCCGCCACCGTGATGTCCGCCTTGTTCTCGATGTGAAACTGGAGCATCTGGCCGACGTCCATCCGGTAGATGTGGTCGGCGCCGAAGACCGCCACGACCTCGGGGTCGAAGTCGAGGATCAGGTTCATGTTCTGGCGCACCGCGTCGGCCGTGCCGCGGTACCACATCTCGCCGAGGCGCATCTGCGGCGGCACCATCGTGATGAACTGGTCGCGGGTAAGACCGGCGGTGCGCCAGTTCGCGCGGATGTACTCGATCATGCTTTGAGAGAGGTATTGGACGAGGATGTAGATCGACTGAACGCCCGAGTTCACCAGGTTCGACAGGACGAAGTCGATGATGCGGTATTTGCCGCCGAACGGCACGGCGGGCTTCGAGCGCTCCTTGGTGAGCGGGTACAATCGCTCGCCCTTGCCTCCGGCGAGTACGATGGCCAAAACGCGCTGAGTCGGGATCAATGTCATGATCGCTTCCTAGTCGCTGCGTTATTCCGCTTTAGCTATCCGAGGCTGTCGGCCTGGTCGCGGATGTCCTTCAAGACGGCGGCGAAAGTCGGTCCCACGGTCGAGTGGGTGTCCTTGCGAGACGCGCGGATCTCGGCGGCGAAAGCGGCGTACGCCTCGGGCGAGTCGGTCTCCACGGCGAGCAGATCGTCGAACTCCTCGAGGCCGCGGAGCCCGGGATGCAGCACGACGCCGTGCGCGGCCGAGGCTTTTTCGAGGTTCGCCCGGTCGGAGAAAGCCCGGTGCTCGGGCTCGGTCACCCACGGCGAGAAGAAGAGAAATCGCTTCTGGCCAGGCGCGAACTCTCCGGGCTTCGAGGCCTTCGCCGTCCAGCGGACGGAAGGGTCGACGCACGCGAGGTAAGAGTAGGTCGGCATCATGAACTTGCCCATGCCGCTCGACTGGATGCGGCCCGTCATGTCCTGCAGCACCTCGAGGGAGTCCGTCACGCGCACGCAGAGGATGTCGCTGTCCGCGCGAAGGCCCGTCAGCGCGTAGGATACCAGGAGCGCCTTGTTTTGAAACGACTCCCAGGTGCCGAGAAAATGCTGCTTGGCGACGATCCGCTCGTTCGACTCGAGGTTGTGATAAACGGAGTCCAGGCGCCAGAAGGAGTATTGGACGTACTGGGGGCGTTCACTCATCGTCGTCCTCCGCCGGCTTGTCTTTGGGCGAGTCGTCGAGGGCGCGGTTTCCGCCCCGGCCGTCCTGGATGAAAGTGCCGCTCTTGGGGGGAGGCAGGGGCTCGGTGACCCGGTGGTGCGGCTCCGCGCCCTTCATCTGCGGGGCGTCGAGGATCACGATCTCGCGCTTCTCGTCGACTCCCGCGGTAATCTCCGTCAAATCGTCCGTGGTGACCCCGGTCGACACGCGCACCGGGAGATACGTCCCGCCCTTGTAATTGATGAGGGCGTTCGTCGGCACCTGAAGCGCCCCTTTCTTCGTGCCGAAGAGGACCGTGCCCTCCCATTCCGTGCCCGGGTCGAGGTAGTTCTTGGGATCGAGCCGGGCCGTGAACGTGCCGCCGGAATCCGCTTTTTGTCCCTGGACGTCGAGCATGAAGGTGCGGATCTTGGCCCGTTGGCGGAACTTGGGGTCGGACACCGGCCAGAAGTCGACGCGCTGGCCTTCCTGGATGAGGTGGCGGTCCTCGGGCCGCACGCGGCCCTTGAGCAGGAGCTCCTGCGCCGCCTCGAATAGGACGGCGTTCGGGAGCACCTTCTTCTTCGGGCGGGCGAAGACCGACAGCACGAAGCACTCGTCGAGACAGCGCACGCGGTTCGGCTGATAAACTTCCTGCCAGCGCTTCTCGAGCACCTCCGTCGACGTGGTCTGGCGCGAGTCGATGAGCGCCGCGAGCTGGCCGTCGACGACCAGGGCCAGCGGCGTGTCGGGGCCGGACCAGCTGTAGGTCGAGGCGAGCACCGCTTCGATCCTTCCGTCGATCGAGGACTTGAGCCGGAAGACGTCCTCCGGGACGACCGTCCCCTTCACCTTCACCCGCATCTCGAGCGGGCCGCGCCGCACCTCGCCGACCTGCTGGGCGGAGGCGTTGGACGCGAGGAAGGCGGCGAGGAGGAGCCCGTTCATGCGGGCATCGGCTGCTTCGCGAGCAGCGCCGATTTCTCGGCGTCGAGCGACGGGTTCTTGCCCTTCCACGCGTGAAGCAGGAAGGCCTCCCAGGTCCAGGGCATCTTCGTCCGGAAATGGGAGGCGAGCGCCTCGGCGAAGCGCTGGATCTCCCACTGCGCGTTGGCGTCGGCGCGCAGGTCGATGAAGTGCATGAGGGACCGGGCGTTCACCGTCCAATAGAACTGCGTGTAGAGGCTCGTCGGCAGGACCATGCGGGCGAGTTCGCGCGCGGCCCCGGCCTTGATGAGCTCCTGGTAGGAGGCGTACGCCTTGTCGTAGGACTCGCGCAGGAGCTTGGTGCAGCGCTCGTGGTCGAGCGCGGGCGCCGCCTGGCTCGACTGCTTGTTCTTCAAGTCGGGCGCGCGCCACTGGTCGGGCACGTAGAACTCGTCCTTCATCTCGGTGTAGCGGGCGGAGATCTCGTTGTAGGACGCCATGCGGTGCCGGATCCACTGCCGCATCACGAACAGCGGGCAGGAGACGTGGAACTGGAAGGTCGCGTGCTCGAATGGGCTCATGTGGTCGTGGCGGAGCATGTAGGTGATGAGCTTTCGGTCCTTCTCCTCGCCCTTCGTGCCGGAGCCGTAGGAGACGCGCGCCGACGTGACGACGCTCTTGTCTCCGCCCATCATGTCGACCAGACGGACGAAGCCGTGGTCCAAAACCTGGATCTGCTCGGCGCTCATGGATGCTCTCCTTGGCTGCCCGGGGAGACGAGCGAAGGCCTCGTCCTGCCCGTGGCGGGGTCCATCTTCAGCTTGAGTTTGTCCTCGGGGTACGGCACTTTTCTTCCCTCGTCCTTGTACTGCCTCATGTCCGGCCGGTCGAGCGACTCCGTGACCTTCGCCTCGACCCATTTCGAGAGCCGGGGGTCCAGCATGAGGCCGTCCGAGTTCATGATGAAAAATCTGCCGTCCAAAAGCTTGCGGATTCTTCGCTCGAAGCCGTCCGGCGTTAGCTGGTGGACCAAGAGGATGACCCTGCCGCCGCGGCTGAGGGCGGACACCGCGTCGCGGAGCTTCTTGTCGGCGTCGCGCACCACGGCCGCGATCGGCTTGTCTTTTTTCGGGCGGGGGGCGCCGGCGTCGTCGCGCAGCACGAACGCCTGCGCGTCGGAGAACCGTCCGAGCTCGCGCACGCGCTTGGCCAGCGCGGCAAGGCGGCGCTCGGTCATCTCGTTGAGCGCGTCGGAGGACGAGCCCTTGGCGACCAGCACGATGCGCTCGCGCTCGGGGCGCTCGCTCATCTTCTTGGCGCGCGCCGCGAGGATTTCCGCGACGAGCGGATGATCGTCGAGCCCGCCCGTCATCACCACGGGCAGCTTCGTCTTGGCCCGCTTGACGATCGCGCTCCCGGAGTGGCTGTGCGGCCCTTGGAAGAAGGGGGCGGACGGCTCCTTGCGGATGCCGAGCACATATTGGGTCTCCTCGATGCCCGGGCTCTCCGAGTCGAGGACGAGGGGGACCGCGACGAGCTTCTTCACGCTCCGGGCCGTCAGCCGGTCGATCGCGCGCTGGATCTCCTTCGGATCGCCGAGGCCGAACGCGAATTCCACCGGGTACTTCTTGTCGAGCCCGCCGCGAAGCGCGCCGACCGAGCGCCCTTCCGCGCCGCCGAGAAGCAGCACGCCGAAATCCTTGGGCCCCCAGCTGGAGCCCTGCGCCCCGACGGCGGCCGCGGCGAGCAGCGCCAGGACGGCCCGGTTCACGCGGCCTCCGGCGTCGCCGCCGCCAATT
>JACRDR010000170.1 GCA_016212845.1 Elusimicrobiota bacterium | reverse complement strand
TCGCGCTGGCGATACATCGCGTCGAGGGCGGCGCGCTCCTTCGTGAGGGCCTTCTGCTGTTCCTCGACGAAGGAGGACTCTTTCTTGCGCAGCTCCTCGCGCAGCGACGCTTCCTGCTGAGCGTGGAACGCCTCGAGCGCCGCGCGGCGCTGGCCGAGGTCCCGCTCCCGCAGCTCCGCCTCGCGGGTCAGGGCCGTCAGGCGGTCCTGATGCTCCTGAGCGAGCTTGGCCTTCTCGGCCGCGGTGAGCTTCTTCTGGTGCTCGAGCCAGATTTCCTTTTCCTTCGCCAGCTCGGCCTGGATGTGGGCGGTGCGCTCCTTGAGCTCCAGCTGGAGCTGCGCGCGGTCGCGGTCGACTCCGGCCTCGCGGGCGGTAAGCTGCTCCTGCAGCACGCCGCGGACGCGGTCGGTCTCATACTGGACGCGGACGCGGTAGGTCTCGCGCTCCTCCTCGACCTTCGCCATGAGCTCGGACTCGCGGACCTTCCACTGCTTCTCCAGTTCCTGGACGCGCAGCAGGTAGGCGCGATCGAGCCGCGCCTCCTTCTCCTGCCGCTCGACCCCGATCTCGAGGCCGCGCTTCTCCAGCTCCTGGGCGCGCTTCGCCCATTCCTCGTGGAGCGCGGCGCGCTCCGCCTCGAGGACCGCGGCCTTCTTCTGCTCGAACTCCTCTTCCGCCTTGCCCTGCCGCTGCTTGAACTTTTCCTCTTCGCTCCGAAGGAGCAGGGAGAGCCGCTCGCGCGTCTCCGCCTCCAGGATCTCCTGGCGCTGCTGCCAGTTGCCTTTGAGCTCCTTCTCCAAGGCGACGTAGTTGTTGTGGAGGGTCTCCTCGCGGGCTCGGTACATGCGGTCGAGCGCCTCGCGCTCGCGTCCGAGGGCGACCTGCTGCTCCGAGACGTAGCGCTTCTCCTTGTCGAGCCACTCCTGCGCGAGCGCCTCCTCGCGCTGGCGGTGGAACTGCTCGAGGGCCTGGCGCCGCTCGGCGAGCTCCTGCTCGCGGCCGGAGTGCTCGGCGTTGAGCACCTCGACGCGCTCGCGCGCCTGGTTGCGCAGGATGTCGCGCTCGGAGGCCAGCGCGCGGCGCTGGCGCTCCATCCATTCCTCCTTCTCGCGCGCCATGTCGGACAGCGCGCCCTTCTGCCACTCCTCGAATTTCGACTGGAAGCGGCCTTCGATCGCCCCCACCTCGCGCTCGTGCGCCTCGCGCTCCTTGAGGCGCGCCTCCTCCTGCCGCTTGAGGTCGTCGGCGAAGTCGGCCTGCTGCTTGGCGAGAGACTGCCGGTGGAGCTCGAGGTATTCCTGCTCCTTCTTGCTCCAGATGCCCTGAAGCTCCCGCTCCATGGACAGATACTTGGTCTCGCGCTGGTTCTCGCGCTCCTTGAGCTGGTTCTCGAGCGCGACCCGCTCGGCCTCGAGCTTTCGCTCGCGCGCCCAGAGGTCTTCCCAGAGCGCCTGGTGCTCGGTCTCGAGCTTCGCGAGCTTGTCTTGGAAGGCTTTCTTCTCCAGCGCCGCGTCGGCCAGCTGACCCTCGTACCCGAGGCGCTCGGCCTGGTGGCGCTCCTTGAGCTCCCCGATCTGCCGGCGCGTCTCTTCCTCGCGGCGCATCGCGTCGTTCTCGAAGCTCTTCGCCTGCTGCGCCAGCACCAGCGTGTGGCGGTCGCGCACCTCGTCGAGGGCGACCTCGTGCCGCTTATGCTGCTCGTCCTCCCGCCGCTGCCACGCTTCCTTGAGCTCGCGCTCCAGCTTCTCGTAGGCGAGCTTGGCGGCGTTCTCGCGGCTGAAGAGGTCGGACTCCAGCCGCTCGCGCATCGTCTCGAAATGGTCCTTCGTCTTCTGCACCTCGAGCAGCGCCCCGCGCCGCTCCTGCTCCAAGGCGATCTCGTATTTGCGCACCAGCTCCTGCTCGCGCGTGAACCACTGCTTGTCGAGCGATTTCTCCTTCTGCAGGAACTCGCTGTGGACGCCGTCCCGCCACGCGCGGAACTGCTCCTCCATCGTCCGGTGCGACCGTTCGAGCTCGGCCACGCGGGACTGATACTCCTGTTCGAGGGCGCGGCTCTTCTGGTCGAGCTCAGCGTTCAGCGCGCGTCGTTCCTGCTCGATCGCGGTCTCGTGATCCGCCAAGAGCTGGACCTTGCGGTGCGTCCAGGTCTCGCGGAGCTCGTTCTCTTTAGCGAGGAACTGCTCCTGCAGCTCCACCAGCTTCTTCTGCCCCGCTTCCTCGACGGACTTTTCCTTGCCGGCGAGGGCGAGGAGCAGCTGCGCCTCGCGCTCCGAGGCTTGCCGGTCGAGCTCCTGGCGGCGCCGCTCGAGGTCGCGCTCCACGTCCGCTTCCCGGCGCGCGGCCTGCGCGAGCTTATCCCGGTACTCGTCCTCCAGCGCCCGAGCCTGCTCCCGCGCCTTCGACAGCACGAGCTCCTTCTCGCCGTCGATTTCCGCCTGAAACTTCTTGAGCAGCTCGACTTCGATGTTCTGATAGCGTTCGACAAGCAGCTTTTCCTTCTCCGCCAGGCGCCGCTCCCCTTCCGAGGTCCGCCGCTTGAAGTCCTCCTCGAGGTCCCCCCGCCGCTTCTCCAACAGCCCGTCGATCTCCTTGGTGCGGTCGGCGAGATTGCGCGCCTTCTCCTCGAACTGCTCCTGCACCGCGCGGTCCAGCTTTTCGCGCGCGTCCTTCGTCTTCTGCCAAAGCCCCGCCTCGAGCTCGCCCCAAGATGCCTGCAGCTCCATTTCCCGCTGGGAGTAGCGCTCCTGCAGCGCCCGCTCCTTCTCGCGATACTGCTTCGAAAGGTACTCCTCGCGCTCGACGAGCTTGAGCTCCATCTCTTTCGCGCCGGCGGCGAGCACCCGCTGGAACTCCTCGTTCTTGCGCGCGAGCTCGCGGACCTGCCGTTCCTTGTCGGCCAGCTCCGCATCCTTCGCGCGGAGCATCGCCTGGATCTCCTCGTCGCGCTTGACCCGCAGCCGCCCGATCGACTCCTGGTCCAGGTGGAACCGGTTGACCAGCTCGACCTTCTCGCGCTGCGCGCTCAAGAGTTCGGCGTCGCGCACGTCGAGCAGGCGCTTGAGCTCAGTGAAGCGCGTCTCCTTGTCGGCGTTGGAATGCCGCAGGGCCTCCACCGCTTCCGTCAGCCGGACGAGGTTCTCCTCCATCCGCGTCCGCTCTTCCGCCACGGCGCGCCGCTCCTCTTCGCGGACCTTGAGCCGGGTCGAGTCCTCGTAGCGCCGCTGGCGGGCCGCTTCCTCCGCCCGCTCCTCCGCCCACTTCTTCGCCTGCTCTTGCCACTCCTCCGCCTGCCTTCGAAGCTCGGTGTTCTGCGTCGCGGCCAGCTTCTCCTTGCTGACCGACTCCTGGAGGTTCCCCTTGAGGCGGACGTTGGCGTCCTGGAGGTCCCGGATCGTGGCCAGGGCCCCCCGAAGCGCCAAACGCGCCGCATCCAAATCGTTCACGCTTCTAAGCGAATCTTCGTCTAGGGGATCCATTTTCCGCCTCCGGGCGCCACGACGCCCTTACGTCACGCCTATGCAGGTGGAGAGAACCTGCATGAATCTGTGTAGCAATCCGATTTCCAGACCTGGGTGTGGCGCCGGCGCTACAGGGGTCTTCGGGGGCTATTCCAGGCCGTAGCGCTTCAGCTTCGCGTAGAGGGCTTTGCGGTCGATGCCGAGCAGGCGGGAGGCTTCCGACTTGTTGCCGCCGGACCGCTCCAGCGCCTCGGCGATGAGCTTGCGCTCGGTCGCGGCGGTGGCGGCCCGGACGCTGTCTTTCAAGCCGATCTTGCCGCCGGCTCCCGCGGACACGGGTTCGGGGTCGCGAGCCGCCGCGGCCGCGAGGACGGGGCCCGGCAGCTGCAGATGGGGCGGCTCGATCGTGCCTTCGGAGAGCAGCGCGGCCCGGAGGACCGTGTTCCGGAGCTCGCGGATGTTGCCCGGCCAGTGGTAGGCGGCGAGACGGCGCAGCGCCTCGGCGGAGAAGCCGGGGACCGCGCGGCCGAGCGTCCGGTTGGCCTCCTCGAGGAAGTGCCTCGCGAGAGGGATCAGGTCCTCCATCCGCTCGCGCAGCGGCGGCAGCGTGATCGTGAATTGATTGATGCGGTGGAAGAGGTCCTCGCGGAACTTGCCTTCCCGGACGGCGCGCGGAAGGTCGGCGTTGGTGGCCGCGACGACGCGGGCGTCGACGGGGAGGTCCTTGCGGCCGCCGAGCCGGCGGATCCGGCGCTCCTGCAGGACGCGCAGCAGCTTCGACTGGACCTCGAGGGACAGGTTCGCGATCTCGTCGAGGAAGAGCGTCCCTTCCGCCGCGAGCTCGAAGTGGCCGAGACGCATCGACTCGGCGCCGGTGAAGGCGCCCTTCTCGTAGCCGAAGAGCTCCGTCTCGACGAGGGTCGTGGGGAGGCTGCCGCAGTCGACCGCCACGAAGGGGCCTTTGCGGCGCGAACTCATGTCGTGCAGCAGCCGGGCGAAAACTTCCTTGCCGCAGCCGGACTCCCCCCCGAGCACGACGGTAAGGTCCGTGGGCGCCACCTTCCGGAGCTGATCGAGCGCTCCGCGGATTGCGGGGCCGTCGCCGGTGACGATCCCCGGCTTCTTTTCGCGTCCGAGCTGGGCCCGCAGCCGCGTCACTTCGCGGCGCAGGCGGCTCTCGCGCAGGACTTTGTCGACGTGCAGCGCGAGCTCCTCGTTCGTGAACGGCTTGAGCAGGTAGTCGGCGGCGCCGAGCTTCATCGCGTTGACCGCCGTCGGCACGTCCGCGTGCCCCGTGAGGATGAGCACCGGCAGGTCCGGCTCGAGGCCGCGGATGCCCCGAAGGACGTCCATGCCGTCGGTGGCGCCGAGAAAGAGGTCGAGGAGGACGAGGTCGAAGGGCTCGTCGCCGGCGGCGCGCAGCGCGCCCTCGGGATCGTGGGTGGAGCGCACGGAGAAGCCTTTCGCCGTCAGGAAGCGCGACAGCGCCGTGCAAAGGTCGCGGTCGTCGTCGACGAGCAGGATCGCTTGGCTCATTTCTTCCCCGCCGCGCCGTCGACGACGGGCGAAAACGAGACGATCACGGTCGTGCCCCGGCCGCGCGCGCTCTCGATCCTGAGCTGGGCGCCGTGCTCGGAGAGGATGCGGCGCGTGAGGTAGAGGCCGAGACCGCTGCCGGTCTCCTTCGTGCTGAAGAAGCCTTCCTCGACCCGGCGCAGGACGTCCGGCTCCATCCCCGCGCCGTCGTCGGCGACCGTCAGGCGCACGCGGCCGTCCAGGTCGACGTCGGTCGCGAGTT
>JACRDR010000174.1 GCA_016212845.1 Elusimicrobiota bacterium | reverse complement strand
TCCTCGATTTCGCGCCCGGCCTTCCCCGTCCCGCCGTGCTGTGCACGCTCGTCTCCGTCGTGGGCTCGGCTCCGCAGGAGCCCGGCGCCAAGATGTGGGTGACTTCCGACCGCTTCGAAGGAACGCTCGGCGGCGGCAAGTTCGAGGCGGAGATCCTCGAGTTCGCCCGCGCGATGGTCGGGCGCCGCGACGTTCGCGCCCAAGTGAAGGAATACGTCCTCTGCAAGGAGATGGGCCAGTGCTGCGGCGGCCGCGTGCAGGTGTTCTTCGAACCCGTCCTCCGGCGCAAGCAGGTCCACGTGTTCGGCGGCGGCCACGTCGGCCGCGCGCTGGTCGAGGTGCTGTCCGGCTCCCCGTTCGACGTCGTGCTGATCGAACCGCGAGAGGAATGGGCCGTGCCCGCGGCGGGAGTCGTCGTCAGGCGCGAGGACCCCGTCGCCTATCTCGGCTCCCGCGTGTGGGATCAAGACGACGCCGCGTGCGTCCTCACGCACAGCCACGACCTCGATTTTCTGCTCGTCTCGGAGCTGCTCAAGCGCTCTCCCGGCTACATCGGCTTGATCGGCTCCGAGCACAAGGCGAAGGTATTCCAGGCGCGCCTCGCATCCAATGGTGTTCAGGACGTCGAAGGCGCGTGGGAGGAGCGGGTCCGCTGCCCGATGGGTTCGGGCCCGCGCTCCAAGAACCCCAAGGCGATCGCGATCGCGATCGCGGCCGAGCTCCTCAAGGAATGCGCCGCAGCCTGAGGGAGACGCAGGTATTTTTGCTCGCCGCCGGACGCGGCGCGCGGGCGGGCGGTCCCAAGGCGTGGCGCGAGCTCGACGGCAAGCCCGCCCTCTGGGCGCATCTGGCGAACATCATCGGGGCGGTCGCGAGCGTCTCGGTCAGCATCCAAGGCGAATGGTCGCCGCGCTGCAAGGAGCACGCCCCGGCGGCCTACTGGGTGGCGACCGACCCGGACCAACCGATGCTCGCCTCGCTGCAGGCGCTTTTGGCCTACCGGCCGTCCGACGCGCCCGCGTTCGTCTACCACGTCGACATGCCGCTCTTCGAGCGGCGGGTCTATCGCGGCCTGCTCGATGCTCTGAAGGGCCGGGACGCCGCCGTGCCGGTGTTCGAGGGGCGGCGCGGCCACCCCGTACTCCTATCGCCCGGCATTTTCACCGATATTCTCGCGCTGAACCCCGAGACCGGCCGTCTCGACGAGTTCCTGCGCGACCGGAACGTCGCCCAAGTCGCCGTCGACGGCCGCGCCGTCCTCGAAAACCGCAACGCGTGAGCCGCGTGGTATAATGGGATCCCCGGCAGGAGACGTTATGTCCGCACCCGCCCGCCGCCGGCACAAAGCAGAAGCGAAGCCTCAGCCCCATCAGGAACCCGCCGTCGCCGAACGACTCGAGAGACTGCTCACCTCCATCTCGATGGCCAAGGCCGCTCTCGGCCGGAAGTAGTCTCAGTTCTTAGGGCGGGAGCGCTCGAGCGCGGTGAGGCGGGCGCCGGCCAGCGCGCGGTACTCGGCGAGGTCGCGGGACTTGTCGGCCGCGACCAGCGCGTAAAGCCTTCCGGCCTCGTCGCGGTCGCCCAGCTGCATAAGAAAGTCCCCCGCCTGAAGGCGGCAAGCGGCCGAAGCGAACTTCATCTCGGGGTAGCGCTCGGGCCAATACAGGAGGTTGGAGATCGCGACCGCGGCGTTCTTGCCTTCCTGCCAGCCGCTGAGTCCTCGGAGGATGTCGGCGTCGAGGATCGCGCGCTTGAGCAGGATATCGGCGACGTTATGCGCCTTCCGCTCGTCTCGCCCGCCTTCGACGCCGAATTCATGAATCACCGGCACCCCCGACCTGCCCGCTCAGTATAGCGGCGAATCCGGAACCGTCCAGAGGTCAACCGGCACCGCCGCAGGTTCCGGCCTTCCGGCCCGGCCGCCAGGAACAGCGGGGGGTCTGCTCGCAGAAGGTCTCGTCGAGCAGGGAGCAGTCCAGATTGAGCGGGCGGACGCCCGGCTCGAGGCCCTTCGGCTTGCCGGAACAGCCCTTGAAGGAGCGGTCCGCATCCTCGACGACGAGCGAGCAGCCGCGGATGAACGCGCAATCCCAAAAGCCAAGGCTCTCGCACCGCGCCGGCGGGTTCGCGGCTAGGCGGTCGGCGCCCACGAGACGCGCCTGCGCGAAATGAAGGCGCGCCCTAGCCTCGCGCGCGACCGCGGCGTCGGCGGCGGCCCGGCGCCACGCGCGGATCGCCTCCGTCCAGTTCCCGTCCTGGGCGCGCAGGTAGCCGAGGCGCAGCCACGCGACTCCGGGGTCGGCCAGGCCCAGCTCGCCCTTGGAGCGCTTGAGCGCCTCCTCGTAGTCGAAGATCACCGGCGCGGTCTCCTCGACGACGCGAATGTCGAAGTGGGGCCGCTCGTTCCAACCCCTCGCCGGGTCGGGGCCGATCCAGCGGGCAGCGGCGCGATGATAATAGGGACGGGGATCCTTTGGCTCGGCGGCGATGAGGCGCGAGCAGTCCTCGATCGCGGCGCGGCGGTCGGCGGAGCGGCTGGGCCCGACCGGCGGGAAGGAGTACTGGAAGCAGGGCGAGCTCTGGGCGAGCGCGATAGAGGCGGCGAGGGCGAGCAGCACTACGCCGCGAGGAAATCGCGCACGAGGTTGGCGGTGACCGCCAAGCGGTACGCGCGCGTCGAGCGGATGTCGTCGATCGGCGCGATGTCTTGGGCGACGAGGGAGGCGGCCTCTTTCGCGAGCGCGGGCGAGAGCTTCTTGCCGGCGACGAACGCCTCGACGGTCTTGAGGCGGCGCACCGTCGTGGCCACGCTGCCGAAGGCGAGCCGGCACTCCGTCACCGTGCCGCC
>JACRDR010000011.1 GCA_016212845.1 Elusimicrobiota bacterium | reverse complement strand
GCCAGGACGGCGTCGTCCACCGCGTGGATTTGAGCCTGTTTCCGAACTGGGTGGGGACCGCGCAGCTGCGCTCCTACAAGCTCACGGGCGACCGCGTGACTTTCTGGACCCGGCGCTTTCCGATCAAGGGGAAGTGGCAGACGGCGTCGCTCACCTGGAGGCGCGAATGATCTCAGCGATGGCGCTCGCGGTTTCGACCGCGGCGGCGGTCACGACGCTCACGGCGTCCCCGAATCCGTGCATTCTCAAGGCGGGCGCCCGCGCTTGCCGGACCCGGGTCGTCTGGAAGGCCGAGACGGCGGCCCCGGCCGCCCAACTCGTCCTCTCGGCCAACCGGGGCCCGTCCAAGATCGTCGCCTGCGCGCTCGAGGGCGCCTACGAGGCGGGCTGGATCTCGGCGGGGAACTCCTACGCCTTCACCGTCCACGCCGCGTCCGGCTGCGACGAGGCGTCGCGGGGGGAGCCGCTGGCGTCGGTGACGGTCAAAGGGGAGGCCAACTCGCCCCCGAAGCCGAAGCCCGAGCCGAAACCCAAGCCCAAGAAGCGCTAGATTTCACTTGACACGCCCCGAAGTTCCATGCTAGAATATTCTTGACGCTTTAGATTTCGAACTGTCGACGAGAAATGGACAGACCGACCCACCGCGAGGTGGGTTTTGTGTTTTATAGGGGTCCCGCCATGCCGCCCGGCCTCACCGCTCCCAAGACCCGCGTCTTCGACGGCCCCGCCTGCCGGCTTTTCGCCCGCGACTGGGGGGGGAGCGGACTCCCGGTCCTCCTGCTGCACGGGATGGGCGGCAACACCCACTGGTGGGACGGGGCGATCCCGGCGCTCTCGGGCCTGCGGCTCATCGCGCTGGATCTGCGCGGCCACGGGGAGAGCGGTTGGGCAAGCGGGCTCGAGGATTACCAGTTCGAGTCCTTCCTGGAAGACGTCGAGGCGGCCCGCCGGGAGTTCGGGCTCACCGAGTACGCGATCGCGGGGCATTCCTTCGGGGCGAGGGTCGCGCTCGACTTCGCGGCGACCCGTCCGAAAGGGCTCGTCCGCGCGGCCGTCCTGGACTTCCTCTGCGAGGTCCTGCCGGGACAGCTCGACCGCTTCACCCGGGCCCGCTCCCAGATGCAGCCCTATTACGACCGCGAGGACGCGGTCTTGGACCGCTTCCGCTTCCAGCCGCCGGGCACCCTCCTTTCACCGGAGGAAGTCCGCGAGTTCGGGCGCTGGTGCGTGAAGCGGGCCGAAGACGGCCGCTGGACCTGGCGCTTCGACTGGCGCGCGTTCACGCTTCGCTTCCGTTCCGTTTGGCCGGCGCTCGAACGCGTCCAGACGCCGCTGCTCGTCATGCGGGGGGAGCGCTCGACCACGATGCCGCGCGAGCACTTCGACCGGTTTCTGGCGGCGAGGCCCTCGGCCCGCGGCGTCGAGGTCCCGGAGGCCCACCACCACCTGATCGTGGACCGTCCGAAGGCCTGCGCGGACGCCCTGCGCCCCTTCCTGCTCGGGGTTTCCCCTAGCGAGTCCGGACTTTAGCTGTTAGAATAAGCGCGGCAGCATGAGAGACCCCCGCAACTTGGTTTGGATGGACCTCGAGATGACCGGTCTCGACCCCGATCGCGACACGATCCTCGAGATCGCCACGATCATCACCGACTCCGATCTCAAGATCCTCGTCGAGGCCCCGGTGATGGCGATCCATCAGCCGGAGGAGGTCCTGGCCCGGATGGACGCGTGGTGCGTCGAGCATCACGGCGCGTCCGGCCTCACCCAGCGGGTGAAGAACTCCAAGACGACGATGGCGGAGGCCGAGGAGGCGACGCTCGCGGTCATCCAGAAGTTTTGCCCGGAGAAGGTCGCGCCGCTGTGCGGGAACTCGATCCACCAGGACCGCCGCTTCCTCGTGCGCTACATGCCGCGGATCAACGGCTATCTGCACTACCGGATGATCGACGTGTCGTCGGTGAAGGAGCTGGTCGCGCGCTGGTATCCGGAAGACATCCGCCCGCACACAAAGGACCACAAGCATCTCGCGCACGACGACGTCCGCGAGTCGATCGACGAGCTGGACTACTACCGCCAGCGCGTCTTCAAGAAGCTAGGCTAGTCTCGGGCCGAAGAACCGGCCTCCCAGCAGGTAGTAGAAGGTCTTCACCGCCTCCAGCACCACCGACTGGGCCAGGAACTTGTCCTTCCACCATTTCGGCGGCAGCTCCTCGGAGGCGACGACCCTCACCGACGCGCCCGTGAGCGTGCGCCTAAACACCAGCTTGGAGCGCCTCGCGTGGAAGCGGGAGGTGACGACGAGCACCTTCTTGCCTTCGACCGGGTATTCCCGGGCGAAGGAGCGCGCCTCGTCGGCGGTGCTCATGACCTCGGAGCCGTAGAAATGGATCTTGGCGGCGGGCACGCCGAGCTTGAGCAGGATTTCGCGGTTGTTCTCCTCTTCGCGGGGCACCTTCACGCCGGCGGAGCGGACCCGGTCTTCGGCGGGGTCGGCCTTGGGGCGGCAAAGCCAGACTTCCGGCGCGAGCCCGTTCGTATAGAGCTCGGCGCCTTTGTCGGGCCGGTTGTAGCCGCACGCGAGCACCACGATGTCGTCGGAGGGGACGGTCTGGTCGGAGAAGTCCACCCACCAGCCGAGCCCGCTGCGGGCCG
>JACRDR010000172.1 GCA_016212845.1 Elusimicrobiota bacterium | reverse complement strand
TTCTCGGCGGAGAGGCTCTCGACGAGCGGCGTCCCCGCGTCCTCGCCGCGGCCGGCGATGACGAGGCTGCCGGCCGGCTTGTCGACGACGAGGACCCGTTCGTCCTCGTAGAGCGTGGGCGCGATCATCCGGGGTATTTTATAAGATGGTACGGATGCGAATGTGGATTTTCGCGGCGCTGTGGGCTTCGCGAGCCGCGGCGTTCGACGGCTGTCCCGACGGGGCCGAGCGCGTCCAGACCAATTGGCCCGAACGTCCGTGGGTCTGCGCCTTGCAGGGCGGTCCGCGCGATTCCGGAGAATGCCCCGCGGGCACCCGCGAGGTAAGCGTGCCCAGTTCCACGCGACCGTCCCGCTGCGCGCTCGACGGCGCCGATCCCGCGCCCACGAGGAAGATTTCGCCTTCGGCCCGGCCCGCTTCGCAGGAGCCCGCCGCCCGCTGCCCGAAGGGCACCGTCGCGGAGTTCGGGACGCACCTGAAGAAGGGCTGGCGCTGCGCCGCGCTGAAGAAGCCCGTCGAGCCGGAGGCTCCGAAGCCCAAGAGCGCCGCCTGCCCGCCCGGCACCAAGCGCGTGCGTACGGAGGATCCGTTCGAGCCCGTGCGCTGCGCCGCCGGCGGCGAGTCCAAGCCCGCCGGGCTGTCCGGCTCCTGGTCTCGCTACGAGGTCCCGGGAGAATTGCTCTTCGAGTACCCGGAGGCCTGGCACGTCACCGACGGCTGGAAGGACGAGACCCCCTCCCTTTTCCTGCAGCCCGACCTCGCGCGCGACGGCAAGCCCGTCTCGATGACGATCACGCGCTACAAGCCGTCGAACGACGCGTACGTGGACATGGACGCCGCCATCCGCCAGGAAGTAGAATGGCACGGGGCGAAGGAAGGCGGAAAAGGCTCGGTCGCCGGGCTGCCGGCGCGCTTTCTGGAGGTCCCGAAGCAGACGAAGCTGGCGTATCTGCGCTCCGGAGACGGGTACCTGGTGCTGGCCTACAGCGCGCCCGAGGACCTCTTTCAGGCGTACGCGCCGGCCTACGGAAAGCTGCTGAAGTCGCTGCGCGTCGTGCACGGGGAGTCGGACCCCCTGCCGGAAGGAGAGGATCGGCCATGATCACGCTCGAAGACCGCGACGGCGTCCGGACGCTCTCCCTCGACCGCCCCCCCTCCAACAATCTCAGCGGCGCGATCCTCGACCGGCTCGCTCAAGCCGCGCGCGACGCGGCCGCCGAGCCCTCCGTGAAGGCGGTCGTCCTCAGGTCCAGCCTGCCCAAGTATTTCTCCGCCGGACTCGACGGCAACGATCTGGTGGGCGCGGACGGGAATCCCCGGACCTTCGCCTTCGAGCGCCTGCTGCTCATGTACCGGGCGTGGCTCGAGCTCCCGAAGCCGACCATCGCGGCGATCGACGGCTACGCGCTCGCCGGCGGCTGCATCGTCGCGATGACGTGCGACTTCCGCTTTATCTCCAAGGAAACCGGACGGATGGCGCTCAACGAAGTGAAGCTCGGCCTCTCCCCGACGCCCCTCTTCTTGTCGCGGCTCCTTTCCATCGGCGTGAGCCCGGCCGGCGTCCGGCAGCTCGCGCTCAAGGGCCGCACGCTCCGGAGCGAAGAGGCGCTCGCCATCGGGCTCGTCGACCGCGTCGTCCCGTCGGCAGAGCTCCACGCCGAGGCGTTCGCGGAGGCTCGCGCTCTCATCAAGCTCCCGCCGATGGCGTACGGCCTCGTGAAGCGCCACCTCATGGGCTCCATCTCCCCCCATGTCGAGACGCGCATGCGTGACGCCCAAGCGGAGTTCCCGAAGCTCATCGGGTCCCCCGAGGCGAAGGAAGCTCTCGGCGGCGTCGCGTCGCGCAAGCAATCCTCGGAGGCATGACCATGGACGTCTTCGCGAAGGACGTGCTCAAGGGCCAGGCCGCCCTCGTGACGGGCTCGGGAACCGGCATCGGCCGGGTGATCGCGATCGAGCTGGCGCGCCACGGCGCCGACGTCGCGCTCGCCGCCCGCACCCCCGAGCGGCTCGAGGAGACCGCGAAGGAGGTGCGCGCTCTCGGACGCCGCGCGCTCGTTCTCCCCACCGACGTCTCCGAGCCCGACCAGGTGAAAGCGGCGGTGGAAGCCGCCGCCGAGGGGTTCGGGCGCCTCGACATCATGATCAACAACGCGGCGGCGAACTTCATTCGTCCGACGGAGATGCTCACTGCGGTGCGCTGGAAGAAGGTCATCGACATCGTGCTCAACGGCTCCTTCTACGGCTCGCTCGAGGCGGGCCGCAAGATGCTCGAGCAGGGCTCCGGCTGCATCATCAACCTCGTCGCCACCTACGCCTGGACCGGCGCGCCGGGCCTGGCTCCGTCGTGCAGCGCGAAGGCGGGCGTCGTCGCGCTGACGAAGACACTCGGCGCGGAATGGGCGGGCCGGGGCGTGCGCGTAAACGCGATCGCCCCCGGCTTCATCGACACGCCGCAGAGCCGCGAGCGGCTTTGGCCCACCGAGGACATGGTCAAAAAAATCGCGTCCCGCATCCCCGCCGGCAAGTTCGGCGAGGAGATCGACGCCGCGAACGCGGCGCTCTACCTCGCGTCGCCCGCGGGGCGCTACGTCAACGGCGAGGTCCTCGTCTGCGACGGCGGCCACTGGCTCGGGAAAGGCGCGCTCGAGATCGTCGAAACGATGGCCGTCGTCCGGAAGGGACGGGGCTGATGGCGCGAATCCTCAGCATCGAGGACTCCGCCGACCTCCAGCAGCTCATGGGGCTCACGCTCCAGGCGCGGGGCTACGAGATCCACTACGCCTTCAACGGGCGCGAGGGCTTCGAGAAAGTGCTGTCCCTCGACCCCGACCTCGTGCTGCTCGACCTCATGATCCCGGTGCTCAACGGCGTCCAGGTCATCCACAAGATGAAGGCCAACCGGGAGACCCGGAACATCCCCGTGATCGTCATCACCGCTTACGGAGACGAGGCCGACATGCTCAACCACTCGCTCGTGGCCCTGGGCGCGGTGGAGTGCGTCCGAAAGCCGTTCGAGATGGGCACGCTGGTGCGGCGCATCGAGGAGGTCCTCGCCTCCGCTCCCCGCCGCGACAGCGGCCCTTCTTCCGACGTCGTCAAAGGCCCGGCGAAGCTCAACGTCAAATTCCGGACCCTGTGGGTGGACGATCAGATGGTCGCCACCCTTCCTCCGAAGCTGGCTTCCTTGCTTCGGGTGCTGCTGGAGGCGCCGTCAGGCGTCGACCGGGAGACGCTCACGAAGGCGGTTTGGCCCGAAGGCGCAAGCGCGAATACCCTCGAAAAGACCATAGAAAGACTGCGGAAATCCCTCGGCAGCCACGGCTACCGCCTTCAGACGATCGAACGCGGCTATGAGTTCGTGGTCTGACGACGGCTGACATTTCTGACCTTGCATCTTGGGCTTTCCCGGCTATCCTCGGGGTAGCCCGATGCCTCCCGAGACCGAAGCCGAGCAGCCCCGCCTCCTCCCGATGCTGGCGCGGCTCTACCAGGACCGCATCCTCAAGAACTTCGAGGGTTTCTTCGTTCTCGGCATCCTGGTCCTGCTCGGCTTTATCCTCTACGTCTGCGACCACCGCCTCACCTTTCTCAACCTCTATTTCCTCCCGATCCTCCTCGCCGGCTACTTCCTGAGTTCGCGCTCGGCGGTTCTGGGCGGAGTGCTGACCATGCTGGTGGTCGGCTTCATCGTAGTCGAGAGGCCCGGCAGCTTCAGCCAGGAGATGACGGACCAGGCCCTCTACCTGTATCTGGTCGTGTGGAGCTCCATGCTCGTGCTCAGCGGAGCGCTCGTCGGCCGCATGAACGAGCAGCTGCGGGACCGCTTCTCGAAGGCCCGCACCTCGCTCCAGCAGCTGAGCGAGCTGCAAGACGAGCTCAAGGCCTCCAATCAGAGGCTGGAGGAGAAGAACCTCGTCCTCGAGGGGATGAAGACGAAGGTCGAGGCGGTCCTTCATTACACGATGGATCCGCTCGTCGCCCGGCTCGTCATCAACCGGCAGCTCCACAACGAGAAGCGCGAAATCAGCGTGCTCTTCGCGGACCTCGAGAACTTCACCTCGCACATGGAGACGGTGTCCCCCGAGGCGTGCGTCCGCGACTTGAACCGGCTCTTCGGCTCGATGGAGCCGATACTCTCCGTTTACAAAGGGCACCTCGACAAGTACATCGGCGACGGCCTCATGGCCGAGTTCGGCGTGCCCTACTTCGCGGAGCAGCAATCGTCGCTCGCGGCGCTCGCCGGCTTGAAGATGCAGGCCCGCATGGCCCAGCGAGATTTCCCGTGGAAGATGCGCGTCGGCATCGCCACGGGTCCGGCGCTCGTCGGCCTCATGGGCTCGGAAAACCGGAAGAACTACACGGCGATCGGCGACACCGTGAACCTCGCGTCCCGGCTTCAGGCGAAGTGCCCGATCGGCGGCGTCTGCGTGGACGAACGCACGCACGATCAGATCGCGCGCTGGTTCCATACCCGCCGCATCCGCAACGGGCTGACGCCCAACGACGCCCTGCGCCTCGAGGACAACCTGGCGGCGCTCGACGAGCTCCTCCGGCTCGCGCCGCGGGTCGAGCACTGCATGCGCGCCGCGGAAATCTGCGGGCTCCTCGGCGAGCCCGATCGCGCCCTGGCCTACGAGCGCCGCGCCCTCGAGCTCGAGCCGGGAAAGGCCGACCAGATCCATCTCTCGATGGGCAAGGTGCTCGTCAGCGGAGCGGAGCATTCCCATCTCCCCATCAAGGGCAAGCGCCACGGCGCCGCCGCTTTCGAAGTGCTCGGGCTCAAGGATCCGCTCGACGACACGACCCGCGTGCCTAGACAGGTCCAGCGGCTCTACGAGGACCTCGCGCAGGCCGTCCGGCTGCCGGTCGACACGGTGCTGCCCCTCGAGGCGGCCGAGGGCTCCCTAGGCCACGGACAGGTCACGGCCGCCCTGTGCGCGGCGCTGGCCGACCAGATGGGGCTCTCCGACCGGGAGAAGCGCGACGTCTTCCTCGCGGGCTTCATCCACGACATCGGAAAGCGCAACGTGCCGGACACCCTGCTCGCGAAGGAAGCCCGCATGGAAG
>JACRDR010000161.1 GCA_016212845.1 Elusimicrobiota bacterium | reverse complement strand
TGACTGAACCGAAAAAGCATATCAAGACAAAGTTCATATTCGTAACCGGCGGGGTCGTCTCTTCCCTGGGCAAGGGGCTGGCGAGTGCGTCTATCGGCGCGCTACTTGAGTCAAGGGGGCTCACGATAACCCTCCAGAAGCTCGACCCCTATATTAATGTAGACCCCGGGACGATGTCCCCGTTCCAGCACGGCGAGGTCTTTGTTACCGACGACGGGGCGGAAACCGACTTGGACCTCGGACACTACGAGAGGTTCACGAGCGCGAAGCTCACCCGGAGGAATAACTTCACGACGGGCCAGGTATACGATTCGATCATTACAAAAGAGAGGCGCGGCGACTACCTCGGGTGCACGGTCCAGGTCGTACCGCACGTGACGGATGAGATAAAGGGGAAGGTATTGAGCCTTGCCAACAACGTCGACATCGCCATAATCGAGATAGGCGGCACCGTCGGCGACATTGAGAGCCTGCCGTTCCTCGAGGCGATAAGGCAGCTACGATTCGACCTCGGAAGAGAGAACGTACTCTACATACACCTTACGCTACTGCCGTACATAGCGACCGCCCACGAGATAAAGACCAAGCCCACGCAGCACAGCGTGAACAAGCTCCGCGAGATCGGCATCCAGCCCGACATCATCGTCTGCCGCTCCGAGAAGCCCCTGTCCTCCGAGCTCAAGGCGAAGATCGCGCTGTTTTGCTCCGTGCCCAAGGAAGCGGTCATCGAAGCGGCGGACGCGTCCACGATCTACGAGGTCCCCCTGCTGTTCCAGAAGCAGGGCCTCGACGAGCAGGTGCTCATGCTGCTCCGGCTCCGGGCGACGGGCAAGGACCTCGAGCAGTGGCAGCACATGGTCGAGCGCGTCAAGAACCCGAAGGCCGAGGTCACGATCGCGCTCGCCGGCAAGTACACCGAGCTCAAAGACGCCTACAAGTCCGTCCACGAGGCGCTCGCGCACGGCGGCCTGGCCAACAACGTGAAGGTCCACATCAAGTACGTCGACACCCAGGCGGCCGATTTCGAGCGCGCGCTCGAAGGCGTCCACGGCATCCTCGTGCCGGGCGGCTTCGGCGACCGCGGCGTCGAGGGCAAGATCCGCGTCGTGCAATACGCCCGGGAGAACCAGATCCCCTACTTCGGCCTCTGCCTCGGCATGCAGATCGCCACCATCGAGTTCGCCCGCAACGTGCTGAAGCTCTCCGGCGCGCACTCGACCGAGTTCGACCCGAAGACGCGCTATCCCGTCATCGACCTGCTCCCCGAGCAGCGCGCGATCAAGGAAATGGGCGCCACCATGCGCCTCGGCTCCTACCCGTGCGTGCTCAAGAAGGGCTCTCTGGCGCAGAAGGCCTACGGAGCGAGCACGGTCACCGAGCGCCACCGCCACCGCTTCGAGCTCAACAATAAGTTCCGCAAGCTGCTCGAGGACGCCGGCTTTCACATCACGGGCTCCTACGCGCCGAAGAATCTGGCCGAGATCATCGAGCTGCGCGATCACCCGTGGTTTTTGGCGGTGCAGTTCCACCCCGAGTTCAAGTCCCGTCCGCTCTCGCCGCACCCGCTGTTCGCCTCCTTCATCGACGCGGCGGTGCACCGGGCCCACGGAACGGACCGCCCCGCGCGCGCGCAGGCCAGCTATGCCAGGTAAGAACGGCCACAAGCCGTCGGTTCGCATCGCGGACTTCGAGGTCTCCAACGACTCCCCGCTGTTCTACATCGCCGGCCCGTGCGCGTTCGAGTCGCCCGAACTCCTGGCCAAGGTCGGACGCGAGCTGAAGAAGATCTTCGGCCGCGCGCAGATCCCCTGGGTGCTCAAGTGCTCCTTCGACAAGGCGAACCGCACCTCCATCAAGTCGTACCGCGGCAAGGGCATGAAGGCCGGCCTCGAGGCGTTCGCCAAGATCAAGCGCGAGCTCGGCGTCCCGATGGTCACCGACGTCCACGAGCCTTCGCAGGCCGCCGAGGCCGCCAAGGTCGTCGACATCGTCCAGGTCCCGGCGTTCCTCTGCCGCCAGACGGACCTCCTCGTCGCCTGCGGCAGGACCGGCAAAGTCGTCAACGTGAAGAAGGGCCAGTTCCTCGCCCCGTGGGACATGAAGAACGCGGTCGCCAAGCTCGAGTCCGTCGGCTGCCGGAAGATCCTCCTCACCGAGCGCGGCACCACCTTCGGCTACGGCAACCTCGTCGTGGACATGCGCGGCTTGGAGCTCATGAAAGAGACCGGCTATCCCGTGATCATGGACGCGACGCACGCCGTCCAGCTCCCGGGCGGGCTCGGCGACGCCACCGCCGGCGAGCGCCGCTTTGCGCCGCTCATGATGCGCGCGGGCGCCGCCGTCGGCATCGCCGGCATCTTCCTCGAGACGCACCCGGACCCGGACCGCGCGCTGAGCGACGGGCCGAACTCCATCAAGCTCTCCGACGTACCCGACGTCGTCCGTCTCGTCTCCGAGATCGACGCCCTCGTTAAGCGCACCAGCGGACGAGAGGTCACGACCAAGCGATGAAATGCCCCAATTGCGCCACCGACAACAAGGATAACGCCAAGGCGTGCAAGAAGTGCGCGCGCGACCTGACCGTCCCGCCGCCGTGGACTCCCGACTGGCACTGGCACGGCAAGGTCCTGGGCGTCATCTACGCCGGCCTCGTCGTCCTGTACGTGGGCGTCAGCTTCGTCCTGCGCCGTCTCCCGGAACCGTATCACATCCGCAAGATCCCTCCCGAGATGACGCCTTGGCTCAAGCGCTGAGCCCAATGAGACGGGCCGTTCCGGCGGTCCTCGCCCTCCTGCTCGGCGCTTGCGTGAAAGCGTCCGAAGCCCCGGCGTTGACCGCGTCCCAGGAAGCGAAGGGCTTTACCCTGCGCCGCTCGCGCGCCGGCGCCGTCGAGTGGAAGCTCGACTCTCCCCGCGCCGTCTTCGAAGAAGGCCAGGCGAAAGCCCGTCTCGAGTCCCCCGAGATCGAGCTCTTCAAGAAGGGCAAGACCGAGACGAAGGCCCGCTCCGAGAAGGGCGAGATCGACCTCAACACCCAAGACACCCTGCTTTCCGGGGACGTGCGGGTCGAAAACGCCCAGGAAAAGATCTCGCTGAAAACCGACCTGCTCCAATACATCGCCTCCGCCAAGGAGTTCCGCACCGACCGCCCGGTGGAAATCCGCCGGCCGGAAGGCGTGATGCGGGGGCGCGGCATGACCGCCAACCACGATCTCACCGAGATCCACGTGAAGCACCAGGAGACCCGGGTAGAATGATCGCCCCCCTTTTCGCGATCGCGCTGGCCCTAGCCCCCTCGGCTTTCGCCGAGACCAAATCCAAGACCAAGCTGGGGGTCTTCGCCATCCACAGCGACGATTACGCGTTGATCCGTAAGGGCGGCGTTATCGAGCAGTGGACCGGCAAGGTCTACTACCACGAATACGAGCGCGACGTCTGGGCCGACTGGGCCGAGCACCGCAAGGACGACGACCGCTGGACCCTCCGCGGCCGCGTGCGCGCGGTCTGGCGGCTGCAGGACAAGACCGTGCTCGAGGCGAAAGGCCACGAGGTGCTCCAGGACGGCGAGCGCGAGACCGGCTCGCTCAAGCCCCTCCCCGGACGCCGCCTCGAGTTCCAGCGCCAGCGCCCGGAGCGCGAGGCTCCCGAGCGCGGCGAGGCCGAAAAGCTCTCCTGGGACATGAAGGCGAACCGCATGACGCTCGAAGGCCGCGTCCGCACCTGGGGCCCGAGCGGCACCTCCTGGTCCGACCGCGCGGTTTACGACACGACCCGCCGTAAGCTCGATCTCTCCGGCAGCCGCCCGGTGCTGGTCTCCGGCGCCAAAGACTGGAACGGCGCGGTGCAGGCGGACCGCGTCATCGCGGCGGATAACCCCCGCGAAGTGATCGCCGACGGCAAAGTCCGGGGCTGGGTCATCTTCGCCGACCGGCCGGACAAGCTGAAAGGTTTATAAAGTCATATAGCCCACATGAAACTCGAGGCCCGCCAGCTCATCAAGGACTACGGCGACCGCCGCGTGGTCCGCGGCATCGACCTCAACGTCTCCGCCGGCGAGATCGTCGGCCTCCTCGGCCCCAACGGCGCGGGCAAGACGACCACGTTCTACAGCCTCGTCGGCTTCGTCCGCCCCGACGGCGGCGCCATCGTTCTCGACGACCGGGACATCACCGCCGCGCCCATGTACCAGCGCGCCCGAGCCGGCGTCGGCTACCTCGCGCAGGAGCCGACCGTGTTCCGCGGCCTCACCGTGGAAGAGAACCTTCGCGCGATCCTCGAACGGACGATCAAGTCCAAGCTCGAGCAGATGCGGCGCGTCAAAGAGCTCCTCGAGGAGTTCGGCCTCTGGAAGCTGCGCCACCAGAAGGCGTCGACCCTCTCCGGCGGAGAGAAGCGCCGGCTCGAGGTCGCGCGCGCGATGATCCAAAACCCGCGCATCATCCTCTTAGACGAGCCGTTCGTCGGCATCGACCCGATCACGATCGGCGACCTCAAGAAGACGATTCGAAACCTGCGCGAGCGCGGCATCGGCTTCTTGATCACCGACCACAACGTCCGCGAAACGCTCCCGATCATCGACCGCGCCTACCTCATCTACGACGGCCAAATCCTCTTCGCGGGCACCACGAAGGAACTCACCGAAAACCCCAAAGCCCGCGAATTTTACCTAGGCAAAGACTTCCAGATGTAAGCCGCGGGCCGCCCGGCCCGCCCAGTCCGGTCGCTTGGCTTAAGCCAAACGACCCTCTCTCTCCCGCGCATCACCGCCTCCCCGCCGGACGTTCACTTGGCTCAAACCCAATGACCAACTCCGGCTTCCGCGTCCCCGATACTCGCCCAGCCCCGGCCG